>NZ_JBEXCS010000030.1:0-91536 GCF_040605395.1 Streptomyces sp. NPDC005648
CGCCCCGCCCGCCCCGCGCGCCCACCCCACACCAACCGGAAGTTATTAAAAGGGTGCGTCAGGTTCCCGCCCCCGTCGGGGTCTCCGGGTCGGCACCCCCCCCCCGACTCGTTCGGAACCGGTGAGTGCGCTCACAAGTCCCGCTGGATTCAAGAGAATCCGTGACTTGAAACCCCAGATCGAATTTGCGAACCGCCGATCTCTTGTTACCGTTCCAGTAGCCCGGTTGCTGGTGCATCCCCCGTCGCCAGCAACCGGGTCTTTTCACGGCCTCGGCCTCTGTACGGAACGCGTCCTCGCGTCAACTCCCGTCGGCCGCGCCGGAGTTGCTTCCCGAGCGCAACAGCAGCGGCCCGCTGTCCGCCTTCGCCGCGTACTCCGAGACCGCCGTGTAGGCGTCGAGCCCGCCCCGGGTGCGCTCACGGGGCGTCTCGCACATCCCCGGCTCGTCCTCGGCGCCCACGCCGCAGTTCATCCGCATCGTGTGCCCCGCGGGTCCCATGAGGCTCAGTACGGCGTCCAGGGCGTCCCCGGTCGTGTTGCGGTAGTAGGTGCGCGCCCAGGTGTCCTCGCCCTGGGTGAGGACACAGGTCTGCGCCTCCACACCGTCGGGCGAGGTGAGTTCGGGGCCGCAGCGGGCGGCGGTGGCCAGGCCCAGGCCGAGCAGCAGCGGGGAGCCACTGGGCGCGGCGGACGGATCCTTCGCGTCGCCGGACGCCGGGGAGGACCGTACGGCCTCTCGGGCGGGGGCTCGTACGACGGCACTGCCCTTGTCGCCCACCGGGCCCGCGGACGCCACGGCCAGCGGCAGTGCGACCACGCACGCCACGACGGCCGCGAGGGCGAGCAGGCGGATCCTTCGGGGGTCCGGCCCGCCGCGGGGCGGCTGTGGGGGGCCGTGCTCCCCAGAATGTTGCAGCATGTGCGGAAGATAACGACCACGCGCGCGGGTAGCGGCCCGCGCGCGCCCGACACCCTTACAACTCGGGCGCGCTCACACCCGTACGAGTGAGGGCCTCCACGGCCGCGTCCGCGACGGGCTCGACGTCGGGGACCCAGGGGGAGGCGGAGCCCGGAAGCGGAGCGCGCTCCCAGCGGATCTCACCCTCGCCGGTCTCCGACGGGGGAAGGGCCAGATAGCCGCCCTCGCCGTGGAAGCGGAGGGAGCCGGGGACGAAGTCCTTGGCGTACAGGAGTTCGCCCAACTGTTCCATGGAGTACGGCTTCACGAGGATCGCCCAGCGGCTCGGCGCGGCGATCACCGGGCCGACCCGCATGCCCAGACGGTCCAACGCGGTCAGGGCGTGCGCGGCGGCGAGAGCCGGCAGGCTGACCGCGCAGGGCGCGTTGCCGCCGGTGGCCAGGACGATGGGCGCGGTGGGCCGGTTGGTCCACCACCAGCGCACCATGCGCTCGTCGGTGGTGGCCGCGAGCAGTCCGGGGTCGAAGGGGTGCGCGCCGGGCACCGTGCACTCGGGGTCGGGGCAGCCGCAGCGGGAACGCCCCTGCGGGTCCGCCGCCACACCGGGGAGCACGGGCCACTGCCATTCCGTCGCGTAGGTCAGGGCCGCGCTGATCAACTCAGGCCTTCCGTCGCTGCGCTGGGACAGGAGCCTGCGTCGCCTTCCGAGGATCTCGCGCATGAGCGCTCGTTCCTTTCCGTTGCACCGCTGGCAACACCGTGGGGGCCACATCACACCATGTGTCGATCACTTCACTGTGCGTACCTGTTGGCGCATCACACCCCTGCTGGAGGCAAGGGGAACCCCTATGGGCCGAACATCGGCTGCTTCCGCGGCAGCCTCGCCACCCATACTGCGTCTATCAAAAGCATGGGCATGGCGTGGGGTGGCGAAGTCTGGCGTTTTGCCGTCCCGCGTATTTCTCTTCGCCTCCGCCACGGGAGGATGGGGCCCGGTCGTCGGTGGCTAAGACGCCCGGGTCGGTCACCAGGTTCCGGGTGGCTGTCAACCACCCCTGGCCTTCTCCGAGTACGTACCCATCACGACCGGTGTGACGCTCTGTGGAGCAAGGCCAGTCGACCGCAATACCCCGTTACCCGAGGCACTTTTAGGCCAACTTTGCTTTTAGGCCCAGTATGCACTGCACACTCACGGACACCAGGAATCCCCGCAGGACAATGCTGGACATCCCCTCACGAGTGCGTGTACATGTGGAGACACTGCTAGCGGCGCAGAATGACATGGGGGTTTGCGATGCTTTTGAGCAATACGCACCGGTCGGAAAGCCGGACGCCATGAACGCCCCTCACCCTCCGAAAGTGGCTGGAATCGATTCAACGGTTCCCTCGCCCGCACACACTGTCGCGCCCGCGCCCGCCGCCACGGCCACCCCACCGGTCCCCCCGCCCCACGCTCCGGGGGCCCTCCTCCAGGACCGTCTCGCCGGCTGGGTCTCGGATCTGACGACCCTGCACGAGCTCACGGAACGCCTGGCCCGCACCGACGCGCTGCAGGAAGCACTCACCGAACTCCTGCGCGCCGGAGCCGCCCTGGTGGGCGCCCGGCGCGGACTGGTCGTGCTGGAGCCGGGCGACGGCCTCGGACCGGACACCACCATCGGCCTGGGCCTCGCCCGGGCCGATCTCGGTCACATCGAGACCGTGCCGCGCAGCGCGATGTCCTACGGCCGCATCCTCGACGGACTCCCGGGCGCCGACGGCGAGATCGCCCAGCCCGACCTCCTCGCCGAGGACGGCCTCGACCCCCGCCACCGCGAGGTCGCCGCCCGCCTCGGCTACGCCGCCTGCTACGCCCTCCCCCTGTCCGTGGAGGGCGGGGGCCGTATCGGCGCCGCCGTCTGGCTGTACGACGAGCCGGCCGAGCCGGTCGAGCGCCAGCGCCACCTCGTCGGCCTGTACGCGCGCTACGCGGGCGAACACCTGGCCCGGCTGGTCGAAGTGGAGCGCACGCGCGCGTGCATGGCGACGATGGCCGAGGAGCTGCTGCCGTCCCGGCTCCCCCGCGTCGCCGGCGTCCAGCTCGCCGCCCGCCATCGCACCGGCCCGCGCGGGGGCGGCGACTGGTACGACGCACTGCCGCTGCCGGACGCGGCTCTCGGTCTCGGGGTCGGCTCGGTGACCGGATCCGGCCCCAGCGCGGTCGCCGCGATGGGCCGGCTGAGGGCGAGCCTTCGGGCGTACGCCGTCATGGAGGGCGAGGACCCGGTCGCGGTCCTGTCCGACCTCGAACTGCTCCTCCGCCTCACCGAACCGGCCCGCTCCGCCACCGCCCTGTTCGCCTACTGCGAACCCGCGCTGCGCAAGGTCACCCTGGCCGGAGCCGGTCACTGCCCGCCGCTCCTGGTCGGCGACCGGCGCACCGAGTTCGTGGAGACCTCCGTCTCCGCGCCGCTGGGCATGCTGGCCTGCTGGGAGGCGCCGAGCGTGGAGTTCCAGGTGGAGCCCGGCGAGACGGTCCTGCTCTACACCGACGGCCTGCTGCACCGCACCGGAGACCCGACCGACCGCGCGTTCGCACGTCTGCAGGCGGCCGCCGCCGGTGTCCCGAAGGCGCTGCGGGGCGACCCGGACGCGATCGCCGACCATGTGCTGCGCACGGTGCTGCCGGACGGGCGGGACTCGGCGGACAGCGAGGAGGACGTCGTACTCCTGGCGGCCCGTTTCGAGTGAGCCCCGGGCGCGTGGGAGCGTGTGCGCGCCGCTGCCGTCGGTAACAGGTGCTCCGGCCCTGGGCCCCCTTCCGTACGACCGTACGATGGAGGGGGTCCAGTGCCGTATCGAGGAGGATGACCGTGGCCGACGAGCTCACCCCGGCTGAGACATCTGCTGCTGCCGCAGCGGGCCCGGAAGCCGAGCCTGAGGAGCCGATCAAGCAGCGTAAGAACGGCCTGTACCCGGGTGTGTCCGACGAGCTGGCCGAGAGCATGAAGTCCGGCTGGGCCGACACCGAACTGCGCGACCTGGAGCCGATCGCCCAGGCCGCCGAGACCGCGGCCCGCCGCGCGGCGCTCTCCGCGCGCTTCCCCGGCGAGCGTCTGGTGGTCCCCGCGGGCAACCTGAAGACCCGTTCGAACGACACGGACTACCCCTTCCGGGCGTCGGTCGAGTACGCGTACCTGACCGGCAACCAGACCGAGGACGGCGTCCTGGTCCTGGAGCCGACCGCGGACGGCCACAAGGAGACGATCTACCTCCTGCCGCGCTCCGACCGCGAGAACGGCGAGTTCTGGCTCTCCGGCCAGGGCGAGCTGTGGGTCGGCCGCCGGCACTCGCTCACCGAGGCCGAGAAGCTCTACGGCATCCCCGCGTCCGACGTGCGCGAGCTGACCGACAAGCTGCGCGAGGCGAGGGGCCCGGTGCGGGTCGTGCGCGGCTACGACGCCGGGATCGAGGCGGCCCTGACCGACAAGGTCACCGCCGAGCGGGACGAGGAGCTCAGGGTCTTCCTCTCCGAGGCGCGGCTGATCAAGGACGAGTTCGAGATCGGCGAGCTGCAGAAGGCCGTCGACTCGACCACGCGCGGCTTCGAGGACGTCGTGAAGGTCCTGGACAGGGCCGAGGCGACCTCCGAGCGCTACATCGAGGGCACGTTCTTCCTCCGCGCGCGCGTGGAGGGCAACGACGTCGGCTACGGCACGATCGCCGCGGCCGGCCCGCACGCCTGCACCCTGCACTGGGTGCGCAACGACGGTCCCGTGCGCGCCGGTGACCTGCTGCTGCTGGACGCGGGCGTCGAGACACACACGTACTACACCGCCGACGTCACGCGCACACTGCCGGTCAACGGCCGGTTCAGCGAGGTCCAGAAGCGGGTCTACGACGCCGTCTACGACGCCCAGGAGGCCGGTATCGCGGCCGTGCAGCCCGGCGGCAAGTACCGGGACTTCCATGACGCGGCGCAGCGTGTGCTGACCGAGCGGCTGGTCGAGTGGGGGCTGGTCGAGGGACCCGTCGAGCGGGTGCTGGAGCTGGGCCTGCAGCGCCGGTGGACCCTGCACGGGACCGGGCACATGCTCGGTATGGACGTGCACGACTGCGCCGCCGCGCGGGTGGAGTCGTACGTCGACGGCACCCTGGAGCCCGGAATGGTCCTCACCGTGGAGCCGGGGCTGTACTTCCAGGCCGACGACCTGACCGTCCCGGAGGAGTACCGGGGCATCGGCGTCCGCATCGAGGACGACATCCTGGTGACGGCCGACGGGAACCGGAACCTGAGCGACGGGCTGCCCCGGCGGTCCGACGAGGTCGAGAGCTGGATGGCCTCGCTCAAGAGCTGATACGAGACCGATGGCCGGGTACCAGTGGGGTGCCCGGCCATTCATGTGCCTGAACACACGTACCTGGGGGGAAGGTCTTCGTGGACGACTTCTGGTCCGGCGTCGGAGTCGACCTGCACCTGGAGCCCGATGTCGGGGACGGGCGGCGGGTCGGACTCGAGCGCGCGCTCCGGGACGCCGTACGGGACGGGCGGCTGGGACCCGGCACCCGGCTGCCCGCCACCCGGCGGCTCGCCGCGGAGCTCGGGGTCTCGCGCGGGACCGCCAAGGCCGCCTACGACCAGCTGGTCGCCGAGGGGTATCTGACCGCTCGGCAGGGGTCGGGGACACAGGTCGCGCAGCTGCCGTCGGCCGAGGCCGAGGCGCCGGGCGCGGCCGCACACGCGCGTACCCCGCGTTTCGATCTGCGGCCCGGGAGTCCCGACGTCGGGGCGTTTCCCGCGGCCGCCTGGCTGCGGGCGCTGCGGCGGGCCATCGCGACGGCGCCGCTGCTGGCGTACGACTACGGGGATCCGCGGGGCCGGATCGAGCTGCGGACGGCGCTGTCGGGGTATCTCGGGCGGGCCCGCGGTGTGATCGCGCCGCCCGAGCGGATCGTGGTCACCTCCGGGTATGTGCAGGGGCTCGCGCTGTTGACGCGGGTCCTGGACGGCGGGGACATCGCGATGGAGGACCCCGGGCTGGCGTTCCACCGGGAGGTGGTGCGGCGCAACGGTGGGCGGGTCGTTCCGGCACGGGTGGACGGACGGGGCGTGTGCGCGCAGGAGCTGGGGGACTGCCGGGCCGCCGTCGTCACGCCCGCGCACCAGTACCCGACCGGGGTGACGCTCCACCCGGAGCGGCGCCGGGCACTCACGGACTGGGCACGCGCGCGTGGCGGGCTGATCGTCGAGGACGACTACGACGGGGAGTTCCGCTACGACCGCCAGCCGGTGGGAGCGTTGCAGGGCATGGCTCCCGGTCAGGTCGTCTATCTCGGCACCGCCTCCAAGACGCTGGGCCCCGCCCTCCGCCTCGGCTGGATGGTGCTGCCCCCGCACCTGGTCGACGCGGTCGCCGACGCCAAGCTGCACAGCGACCACCAGACGGAGTCCATCGGCCAGTTGGCGCTCGCCGAGCTCATCGACAGCCATGCGTACGACCGCCATGTGCGCGCGTGCCGGCTGAGATACCGCAGACGGCGGGACCAGCTCCTCGACCGGCTCGGCGGTGGACGCAGCGTGCGCGGGATCGCCGCCGGCCTGCACGCGCTCGTGGAGGTCACCGACGAGGCGGAGGTGCTGGAGCGGGCCGAGGCGGAGGGGCTGGCGCTGGGGCGGCTCGGCGACCACTGGCACGTGCCCGGCGAGGGGCGCCCCCAGGGTCTGGTCGTGGGGTACGGGACGCCTCGGGAGCGGGTGTATCCGGAGGCGCTGGAGGTGTTGGGGAAGGTGCTGGACGGCTGAATTGGGGCATGAATCAGGCAGGCGATTGGGCCTGTTCTGAGGTCCATTGCCTGCCTAGTGTCTCTGTCATGACCTCTCGACTCGTTCCGCCCGCGGGCCCGCAACGTGTCCTGGCGCCGGCCCAGTTGGCCAACTCGATCGGCGACGGCGCCTACTACGTGACCTCGGCGCTCTACTTCACCCACGTCGTCGGGCTCGACCCGGCGCGGGTGGGGCTGGGGCTGACCCTCGCCTGGGCCGTCGGCTCGCTGGCGGGGGTGCCGCTGGGGCGGGTCGCCGACCGGCGCGGGGCGCGGGGGACGGCCGTACTGCTGGCGGCGGGAACCGGGCTGGCGGTCGGTTCGTTCCTGGTGGTGCGGGGGTTCGTGCCGTTCGTCCTCGTGGCCTGCGCGTACGCGACGGCGCAGTCGGGGCTGGCGGCGGCCCGGCAGGCGCTGCTCGCGCGGCTGGTGCCGGCCGGGGAGCGGACGGGACTGCTCGCGCATCTGCAGGCGACGCTGAACGCCGGGCTGGCGGTGGGGGCCGGGCTGGGCGGACTGGCGTTGCAGGCGGGGACACGGGCCGCGTACCTGGGGGTGTTCGCCCTGGACGCGGTGAGCTTCCTGGTGTGCGCGGGGCTTCTGCTACGGCTGCCACGTGTGGCACCGGTCGCGAGGAGCGGGGTACGGGACGGGGGTGCGGGGGGCGGGCTGCGGGGGCGGCCAGTGCGGGAGCGGGACCGGCTCGGTGTGTTGCGGGACCGGCCGTACGCGGTGGTCGCGTTGCTCAACACCGTGCTGCTGCTGCGGATGCCGTTGCTCAGTCTGGGGCTGCCGCTGTGGATCGCCGAGCGGACCGCGGCGCCGACCTGGGTCGTGTCCGGGCTGTTCGTGCTCAACACCGGGGGCGTGATGGCGTTCCAGGTGCGGACGGCGCGGGGCATCACCGGGCTCGCGTCCGCCGCGCGGGCGGTGCGGCGGTCGGGGTGGGTGATGCTCGGGGCGTGCGGGGCCTTCGCGCTGTCGGCCGGGGCGTCGCCGTGGGTGGCGGTGGGCGTGCTGGTCCTGGGATCGGTCCTTCAGGTCGTGGCCGAGATGGGGCAGTCGGCGGGCGCCTGGCAGCTGTCGTTCGAACTGGCGCCGGGGGACCGGGTGGGCGAGTACCAGGGGTTCTTCGGGACCGGGGTGACCGTGGCCCGCACACTCGGCCCGCTGGTGCTGACCTCGCTGTTGGTGGGGTGGGGGCCGGTGGGGTGGCTGGTGCTGGGCGGAGCGACGGTCGTGGCGTCGTACGCGATGGGGCCGGCGGCGCGGAGGGCCGCAGAGCGGGCGGGCGACGGCGTCGGGGCGGCGCCGGTGCTCGTGGGCCGACCAGGCCGTCCCCGCACCTCGTGAGTCGATCCGGCCCTCGTCGGCGGTCGCCCGGCGCGCGACCTGATCAGGCCGTCGCCGCCGCTCGTGAGCCGACCGGCAGTGAGTCCAGGAACAGCGCTCCCGCGAGTAGTCCCGCGCTCCCCCGTGGGCTCCACGCGCGGGCCTGGAGGTCGGCGTCGAGGGCGGTCAGGGCCGCCGCGCCCGCCTCGGTCGCCGTACCCCCCGCGTCCAGCACCGCACGTGCCCCCGCCTGCACCTGCCGCAGCCCCAACGGACCGGCCGTGTACAGCAGTTCCGTGTCCTGGAGCGTCGACATCACGGTGAGCAGGGCGTCCAGCCGGGCCTGTGTCTCCGTGGCGCCGGCCGAGCGGGCCGCGGCGAGGGCGTCGAACGCCCGCCGTACGTGCGGGAATCCGGCGCGGGCCTCGCCACGGGCGCCGGCGGCGCCGTACTTCGCGGAGATCGAGGAGCCGCGGGAGGGGCGCCGCGGGGCACCCTTGTCGTTGAACGCGGCGAGCTTCTTCGCGGCGAAGGCGACGTCCTGCCACCCCGCCCGGGGTTCCAGCGCCGCCGCGGCGACCAGGAAGCCGAGCACGCACAGGGCGCCCCGGTGGCCGCCGCCCGCGAGGCCCACCGAGTGCTCGGTGGACCGGCCGATGGCGCCCAGCTCCGCGCGCAGCTGCGGAGTGGGTTCACCGGTGCGGCGGGCCGCGGCGGCCATCGCCGCGAGGCCGGGCGCGAGCGCCCTGGCCGACCAGCGCAGGGAGTCGTGGTCCCGGCACCGGACACGGGCGCCGAGGTCACGTGGGTCGGGCAGACCGGGCTTGGGGGCCAGGGCCAGTTGTTCGGTGAGCGCGGTCACGGCGGCCTGCGCCAGCGTCTCGTCCTCGCGGCTGCTCATCGCCGTACCTTACGAAGAGGCCGAGGCGGAGGGGGAGGCGCTGTCGCTCGGGGCGTCGCCGGGCGGTGTGCCCGTGGGCGCGTCGCTCGGCGGGGTGCCACCGCCGCCGCTGCCCGCACCGGTGTTCTCGGCGTCCGGGTCGATGGCCAGGGTCAGGAAGCCCTTGTAGCCCTTGGACGGGTCCTTCTTGTGGACGGCCTTGAGGGTGAGCAGACCGCTGGAGGCCCCGCCGCCGTCGTAGACCATGTCGTCGGCGAGGACGGTGTAGCTGCCGGTGTGCCGCGAGTACGGGTCGAGAGTGAAGATCTCCTCGGCGATGTCGTCGTCGAAGAAGAGCTGGCCGGTGTAGTTGACCTTGCCGCCCTCGTAGGTGCCGTCCTCCTTCTCGCCGCCGGTGTGCACCTTGACGTGGATGTGGCAGGTGCGCGGGGTGTACCAACCGGGGAAGATCGTCTCGAACTTGACGACCCCGTTGGCGTTTGCGATCTGGTAACCGCGCAGATAGGTCTGGTCGTTCGCAAAGTCGCCTTCCTCGCTCTCCGCCGGTGCGGAGCCGCCGGGGTTGGCGGTGGTGTACCCGGAGTAGTAGCCCCAGGCGTCGCAGTGCCAGATCTCGACGGCGGCGCCCTTGACCGGCGTACAGCCGTCGGTGGCGTCGACCACGGCCAGCCGCAGGGTCAGCGGGACGCCGGCCTTGCCCTCGGTGATGTCCTTCCGCACCAGGGCGCCGTCGAGGTAGTAGGGGCCCTCGGTGACGCTGCTCATCAGCGTCATGCACGCACTGGTCGAACTCGCCGACGCGGTGGCGTCGGTGTCGCCGTCCGTGTCGGTGTTCGTGTCGGTGCTCGTGTCGGTGCTCGTGTCGGCGAACGCCGACTGGTACCCGGCCAGCGCGAGCCCGCCGGCCGCGACCGTACCGCCGCTCACCGCGAGGGCGCGGCGGCGGGTGATGGAGGTGTTCCTGTGGTTTCCCGTCATGATCGGGAAGGTAGGGACGGGAGCCGTCAGGGATGTGGGGCGCGGCTGAGAAAGGGCTGTGGATGCTGGGGAGTCTCAAGCCAAGTCCGTTCGGGTGAAGTTCCGTCGCTCAAAGCACAGCCACGTGTCAACTGCCCTGTGAAGGAGCCCAGTTGCTCCTGCCTCGGTATCCCTTGATCCATTCCGGCATGTGGTTTCATGACTGAGGGCAAACCCCTTGCCCCAGGCCGTCCCGGTCACGAGCGCATTCACCAAGCGGTGCGCTCCAGGTATCCATAAGGTTCACCCATGAACACGCCTACCAACTCCCCGGCCGATGAGCGGGGGAAGCCGTCGGCAGCCGAGCCCGAGCGGGTGCCGCTGGTCCAGCTCGCCGCGCGGGCGGACGGCCTCCACTCCGGTGCTCTGACCCGGGTGGTGGCACACGGCGCCCCGGAGCGGGGACCCGAACGAGTCTCCGTGGCGGCCTTCCAGTCGGCCGTCTGACCGCCGCCCCCGTCTGACCGCCGCCCCCGTCGGGCCGGGATCGAACAATGGATGCATGGATCCCTCACCGCACCCGCTGAGCCAGTTCGTGCTGAAGATGCACAGCCGCTGCGATCTCGCCTGCGACCACTGCTATGTCTTCGAACACGCGGATCAGAGTTGGCGAGGCCGCCCCAAGGTGATCTCCGATGCCGTGCTGGACCGTGCCGCCGAGCGCGTCGCCGAGCACGCCCGAACCCATCGGCTCGACACCGTGCACGTGGTTCTGCACGGCGGAGAGCCGCTCCTCGCCGGCCGGGCGAAACTGCGCCGCGCGGCCGAAGGCCTACGCACCGCCCTCGCCGACGTCTGTGCCCTCGACCTGCGGATTCACACCAACGGCGTCACTCTCGACGAGAAGTTCTGCGCACTGTTCGCGGAGTTCGACATCAAGGTCGGCGTCTCCCTCGACGGCGACCGCGCCGCCAACGACCTGCACCGCCGCTACCGCGACGGCGGCAGCAGCCACGCCCAGGTCCTCCGCGCGATCGAACTGCTCGACCAGGAGCGCTACCGGCACCTCTTCGCCGGCATCCTCTGCACGATCGACCTGCGCAACGACCCGGTCGCCGTCTACGACGCCCTGGCCGACCTCGACCCTCCCCGCATCGACTTCCTGCTGCCGCACGCCACCTGGGACGCACCCCCACCGCGCCCGGCCGACCGCCCGTCCGGCACGGAGTACGGCGACTGGCTGCTGGGCGTCCACGACCGCTGGACCGCCGCGGGCAGGCCCATGGGTGTACGGGTCCTCGACTCCGTGCTGCGCACCCTGCGCGGGTCGGGCAGCCTCACCGAGTCCCTGGGACTCGCCCCCGTGGAGCTGGCCGTCATCGAGACCGACGGCTCCCTGGAACAGGCAGACTCCCTGAAGACCGCCTACGACGGTGCGCCCGCCACCGGAATGAACCTGTTCGCCAACTCGCTGGACGAGATGGCCGCACACCCCGGCATCGTCGCTCGGCAACAAGGTCTGGACGGTCTCTGCGACACCTGCCGCGGCTGCCCGGTCGTCCGCTCGTGCGGCGGTGGCCTGTACGCGCACCGCTACCGGACCGCGCCGGACGGATCGGGCGGATTCATGAACCCGTCCGTGTTCTGCGCGGATCTGAAGCACCTCATCACCGCGATCCGCGACCGGGAAGGCCAGAAGACGCCCGTGCCTCAGCCCGCCCTGGCCGACGTGCACCTCGCGGAACTCGGCTCAGGCCTCGGCGGCTCCGGCACCGTGACCCAGCTGGCCCGTCACGAACTCACCGTCAATCGCGAACTCCTCGCCGCCGTCTGGCACGACACCCCGCACAGCGCGACCGGAAGCGCCGCCTGGGAGACGCTCACGGCCCTGGACGCCGAAGCGCCCGAGGCGCTGGACGCGGTACTGGCCCACCCCTATCTGCGGCCCTGGGCGCAGCGTGTCCTGCGCGGCGGCGCGGAAGCCGACCGGGTCGCGGTGCGCGGTGTGGCGGAGCTCTCCGCCGCCGCACTGCTGCGGGCCGGCCGGACAGCCACGGTGACCGTGCCGACCGACTCCGGAGTCCTGCGTCTCCCGACCCTGGGCACGCTGGCGGTGGGCGGAGTGGAGGAGGTCCAGGTCGTCGGCACCGGCGGCGAATGCTTCACCGTACGGGCCGGACGGCACGAGTATGTCCTCGGGCCCAAGCACAGTACGCAGCAGACGTGGTCGGCCCGGCGTCGGTTCGAAATGCCCGGCTGGGCGGTCGCGTTGGAGGACACCGACCCGTGGCGGGACACCCACGGCCACCCCGTGTCGGAGCGGCTGTCCGACACGGCGGCCGAGGAGTGGCGCAGCGGGCTGGCCGACGCGTGGGAGTGGATCCGGCGGGAACTGCCCGCCTACGCCCCCGGGCTCGCCGCGGGGCTGAGTGTCGTCACACCCCTGCGGCAGAACTCCAGCGGTGCCGACATCAGTTCGGCCGCCCGGGACGCCTTCGGCGCGGTCGCCATCGCCCGTCCCGTCACGAGGGAAACCCTGGCCTGTCTGCTGGTGCACGAGTTCCAGCACGTCAAGCTGGGCGCCGTACTGGACCTGACGGACCTCTACGACCCCTCCTGCGAGAGGCTGTTCGACGCTCCCTGGCGCCCCGACCCCCGCCCGCTGGAAGGGCTGCTCCAGGGGACGTACGCGCACATCGCCGTCGTCGACTACTGGCGCGCGCGCCGTCGGACCGGGGATGGCGCCGAAGCGGGGGCCGCGGAGGTGCAGTTCGCGCGATGGCGTGAGCAGACCGCGCGGGCCGTGGACACCCTGGCCGCCTCCAACGCTCTGACGGAGCACGGCGAACGGTTCGTGGCGGCCATGGGGGAGACCCTCGCGAGCAGGCTGACGGACCCCCTGAGCTCCGACGCGCTGGTCGAGGCCCGCGGTACGGCGGCGGACCACCGGCGGCGAACGGCGCGCTGAATGCGTCATGACCGTGCCGGGCCTCGCCACCCCGTTCCCCGGACGAGCGCCACTTCCTACACTGAGCTGCGTCGGCGGCGCATTGGGGGGATACGTGCGGGTGGACACGGGAGACCCGAGGAACACACGGCCGTACTTCTTCCTGAGCTACGCGCACACTCCGCGAAACGACTCGGAGGTCGCCGGACCGAACGCCTGGGTGAAGAAGCTGTACGACGGCCTGTGCGCTCACCTCCTGGAGATGACGTCGTTGCCGATGGGGGCGAGGGCCGGATTCCTCGACCAGGGAATCGCGCTGGGCGCGCGGTGGACGGACGAGTTGTCCGAGAACCTGGCCAGGTGCCAGGTGTTCGTTCCGCTCTATTCGCCGCGCTACTTCATCAGCGAAATGTGCGGCCGCGAGTGGTGGGCGTTCTCCCAGCGGGAGATCCACCGCCGCACCCGGCGGGGGGCGCCGCGGGAGAGCGCCATCGTCCCGGCGTTATGGGTGCCCGTCGAAGCCGCGCAACTGCCGCAGGTGGCAAGGGACCTGCAGTTCCATCACGCGGACATCGGTGAGGACTACGCGGCCGAGGGGTTCTACGGACTGACCAAACTCAGTTACCTGAAGGACCAGTACGAACGCGCCGTCTACCGCCTGGCGCAGCGGATCGTGCGGGCGGGCAGGGCCACCGACCTGGCAGAAGGACAGATCTACCGGGATTACGAGTCGCTGCCCAGCGCGTTCGGCGACACCGCGCGCCCTCCCGGGTTCGACGTCACCGTCCTCGCCCGCTGCCGCTCGGACCTGCCGGCCGGCCGGGTGTCCGACTACTACGGCGAGACCCCGGCCGAATGGAACCCGTACCACCCCGTCTCGACCCGCTCACTCGTGGAACACGCCTCCGACCTCGTCCGGGCCATGAACTTCCGCGTCAGAGTGAGCGACTTCGAGAGCGAGGCCGACCGCCTCCTCTCCTCCGGGCCACCCGCCGCACCCGCCCTGCTGCTGCTCGACCGGTGGGCCCTCGACTCCCCCCGCGGCAAAGAGCTGATGGCACGCCTGGCCGAACGCCGGCGTCCGTGGATCAGCGTCATGATCCCCCAGTACGACGACGACACCGTCCCTCCGGAACGGGACCGGGAGTTGCGGGAGCTCACCGACCGGCTGCTGGCCTCGCGGCAGGCGGCCGGCTCGGGCCACCGGTCCCCGGACGGCGGCGGCCACACCCTGGAGGCCTTCGCGGTCGAGCTGCGGAAGGCCGTAGGACAGGCGGTCAACTACTTCGAGGCCCACTCGACGACCTATCCGCCGAAGGGACCACCGACCGATCCCCCCTGGCTGCCCAGGCAGGTGCACTCCGTCTAGGCGGCCTTGAGCGACCGCGGGACGCATCCGGTCGGCACACGGACAGGCACGGCACCAGGGAAGGGCAGGGCCGAGACAGTGGAGGGCCACATGACCGAGAACCGCAAGGGCTCAGTGATCACCTTCTACTCGTACAAGGGTGGGACCGGCCGGACGATGGCTCTCGCCAACGTCGCCTGGATCCTGGCCGCCAACGGCCATCGTGTGCTCGCCGTCGACTGGGACCTGGAGGCCCCGGGGCTGCACAGGTTCTTCCACCCGTTCCTCAAGCCCTCGTTGCTGCGGGCCACCCCCGGCCTGATCAACCTGATCGACGACTACCGCCGCGAGGCGCTGCGCGACCTTCCCGACCGCGAGCCGGACTGGCACCGCCGCTACGCCCGGGTCCGACCGCACGCCATCTCCCTCGACTGGCCCTTCCCGGACGGCGGGAGCCTGGACTTCCTGTCGGCCGGCATGCGCCACCGCGACTACCCGATCGTCGGCAACATGGACTGGGACCGCTTCTACAGCAGTTACGGCGGCGGCCAGTTCTTCGACGCGATGCGCACCGACATGGAGCGCTACTACGACTTCACGCTGATCGACAGCCGGACCGGCCACAGCGACCTCGCCGACATCTGCACCGTCCAGATGCCCGGCACGCTGGTGGTCTGCTACACCCTCAGCGACCAGAGCATCGACGGCGCCGCCACGATCGCCCGGGACATCGAGGAGCGCTACGGAGAGAGGAGGATCCGTATCCTCCCGGTCGCCATGCGCATCGACGACGGCGAGAAGGACAAGGTCGACGCGGGCCGGGCCCTGGCCCGGGAGCTTTTCGAGGGCCTGCCGAGCGGCATGGACGCGGACGAACTCACCGCGTACTGGGGGTCGGTGGAGATCCCCTACCGCCCCTACTACGCCTACGAGGAGATCCTCGCCCCCTTCGGCGACCCGCCCAAGGTCGCCAGCTCCATGCTGGCCGCCTGCGAACGGCTGACCGCCGCCGTCACCGAGAACCGGGTGACCAGCCTGCCGCCCATGAGCGAGGTCAGGCGCGCCCAGTACGCCTCGGCCTACACCCGCCGCCGTCCCCTGCCGACCTCGAAGCTGCTCCTGCTGTACGTCTCCGAGGACCGGATGTGGGTGGACTGGCTGGAAACGGTGCTGCGCGAGGCCCGGTTCGACGTGGTCTCGCGGGATGTACGGTCGACGACGCCCCCGGAGGTCGGCCCCGGGTCGTCCGACGCCACACAGCGCGTACTCGCGGTCCTCTCCTCCGCGTTCCTCGGCTCACCGACCGCTCACGCGGCCTGGGAGGAGGCGCTGCAGGCGGACGGTTCGCAGGAACGCCGGCCGGTCGCACTGCGGGTCGGGGACGTACCACAGATCGCCCACGCAGGCCGGAACGGCACCATCGATCTGGTGCGGCTGGACGAGGATTCGGCGGCCACCGCGCTGCTCACGGGGCTGGGCCGGCCCGGTTCGGGCCCGGTCGCCGACATGCACGGTGTGCGCTTCCCGAACACCGGCACCAGCGTGTCCAACATCCAGCCCCGCTACCCGTTCTTCACCGGCCGCTCGTCGATCCTGGACCGGGTACGGCGGCAGTTCGTCGGCGGCGCCGCGGGTCAGCGACTGCCGCAGGTCCTGCACGGGCTCGGCGGCGTGGGCAAGACCCAGCTGGCCCGCGAGTACGCCAACCGCTTCAAGGCCGACTACGACCTGGTGTGGTGGGTCGACGCCGAGCAACCCGACCTGGTCCCGCCCAAGCTCGCCGACCTCGGCCGCAGGCTCGACCCCGGCATCGGCGACGACGTCAACGAGGCCGCCCTGGCCGCGTTGCAGGCGCTGCGCGCCGGACGGCCGTACAAGCGCTGGCTGCTGGTGTTCGACAATGTCGAGGACCTGGATCGGGTGCTGAGCCGGTTCGTCGAACTGACCGCCCCGATCCCGGACGACGTCTACGGCCATGTCCTCGTCACCACCCGGAACAAGCCCACGTCCACCCGGGTACAGCCGGTCGAGGTGGATGTCTTCACGCGCGAGGAGAGTGTCGAACACCTGTCCCGGCGGGTACCCGGACTGCGCGGGGAGGACGCGACCCGGGTCGCGGAGGCGGTGGGCGACCTTCCCCTGGCGATCGAGGTGGCCGCGGCCTGGCTGGAGACCACGGCGACCCCGGTCGGCGAGTACATCGAACAGCTGGATGACCAGAGCAGCCGGGTGCTGTCGGTACCGGCCGCCGCCGGGGCCGTGGAGTACCCGTCCTCCGTGGGCGCCACCTGGAACATCTCGATCAACCGGCTGCGCCAGGAGTCCCCGGCGGCGGCCCGGTTGCTCGAACTGTGCAGCTTCCTGTCCGCGGAACCGATCTCGATGAAGCTGATCGGCAGTGACGCGATGATCAAGGCGTTGCTGCCGTACGACAAGGATCTGCGTTCCCGGTACATGCTCGGCAAGGTCACCCAGGCGCTGAACAGGTTCGCGCTGGCCAAGGTCGACTCCGCCGACAACTCCATCCAGGTGCACCGGCTGGTCCAGGCCGCGGTCCGCGACAGCATGGCGCCGGAGGAGTTCCACGACACCATCCACGAGGTGCATCGCATCCTCGCCGCCGAGCGCCCGCCCGAAGGCGCCGTGGACGACCCCGCCCGGTGGCCCGAGTTCGAGGTGATCTGGCCGCACCTGGTTCCCTCCAACATCCGCGAGTGCGCGGAGGAGGAGCCCCGGCAGCTGATGATGGACCGCGTGCGCTATCTGTGGAAACGCGGCGAACTGCACATCGCCCGTACCCTCGGCACCCAGCTGAACGAGTTCTGGAGCGCCGAGTTCCCGGACCGCGACGACGAGCAGATCCTCAGCCTCCGTTTCGAACTGGCCAACGTCGTGCGCTCCCAGGGCGAGTACCAGACCGCCCGTGAGATGGACGAGGACACGTTGGAGCGGCAGCGCCGGCTCCACGGCGAGGGCCACCCGTCGCTGCTCATCACCTCGGGCAGCGTGGCCGCCGACCTGAGGGCGCTCGGCCGCTTCAACGAGGCACTCGAACTGGACCAGCGCATCTACGGCGGATTCCGCGAGATCTTCGGCGAGGACCACCCGCGCACCCTCAGCTCGGCGAACAACCTCGCTATCGACTACCGGCTCACCGGGGACAGCAGGGCCGCCATGCGGCTCGACGAGGACACGGTGCGCCGGCGTACCGCGCTGCT
The DNA here is from genome assembly GCF_040605395.1 of Streptomyces sp. NPDC005648. Classification (NCBI taxonomy): domain Bacteria; kingdom Bacillati; phylum Actinomycetota; class Actinomycetes; order Kitasatosporales; family Streptomycetaceae; genus Streptomyces; species Streptomyces sp. NPDC005648. Next base: position 17,428 of record NZ_JBEXCS010000030.1, read on the forward strand.
CGGCCCGATGCACCCCTACACCCTCAGCTCCCGCAGCCACTACGCACGGGACCTCAGGGAGCTCGGTGAGTACGACGCCTCGGTGGAGATCCTGCGCGAGGTGCGGGAGTGCTTCGGCCAGGTGCTCAACCCGTATGTCCCGGAGGTGCTGCGGGTCGACAAGAGCCTCGCGGTGTCCCTGCGCAGGGCCGGCCGGCACGAGGAGGCGCTGAAGCTCAGCGAGCAGACCTGGGAGACCCATGCCCGCTACCGGGAACGCTACGGTCGCTCGATCCCCGAGGAACTCGCGTGCGGGCTCAACCTCGCGGCCGACTACCTCGCCGGCGACGCGGAGTGGGGTGCCTCACGGGCCGTGGAGCGGGTCGAGGAGGTGCTGGAGGGTTATCGGAACTCGTTCGGTGCCGAACACCCGATCACGATGTTCTGCATCAACAACCTGGCGATCTGTCAGCGGGCCCTCGGCGACGCGCAGAAGGCCGTGGAGCTGGCCGAACAAGCGCGCCTCACCCTCACCTCGGCCCTCGGCAGGCTTCACCCGGCCACCCTCAGCGCCGGGACCGGCCTCGCCAACGCCCTGGGCGACCTGGGCCGCCACGAGGAGGCCGAGTACTGGGAGCGACGGGCTGTGACCGGCCTGCGCGAGCGGCTCGGTCCCGCCCATCCCGACACCCTGAGCAGCATGGTCAATCTCGCGATCATCCTCCGCAGTCTGGGGCGCGACGAGGAGTCCACCCGGCTCCACCAGAAGGCGGAGACCGAACTGATCCAACTCCTCGGCGAGACGCACCCGCTGAGCGAGGCGGCGGCCGCGTGGCGCCGGATCGACCGGGACCTGGAGCCGCAGCAGATCTGATCCGAGCGGGTGGTTCGGCCGGCGAGCCCGGCCTGCGATGAGCCCGGGCGCCGACGGGCCGGGCGGGGTCGGGTCAGTCCTGGCCGGAGTCGGTACCGCTGCCGGAGCCGTCCCCGCCGCGGTCCGTCCCGTCCTGTCGCGAGGCCCAGCCGATGGTGTCGGTCATCACGCGCAGCGCCCCGAAGTGGGCCGCGTCGGGTTCGACCTCCACACAAGCGGTGGGAATGTTGCGGCCGAGCCAGCGCGTGTGCTGCGCGGGGGCGAATATGTCCTCCTCCCCGTGCCACAGGTACACGGGGACGGTGATGCCGGACACGTCGAAGCCCCAGCTGGTGCCCAGCGCCATGACATCGTCCAGCCATCCGTCGGGCGAACTGCGCAGCGCTTCGGCGAAGTTGCGCTCCAGCATGTCCTGGATCCCCGCGTCCGCGACGATCCACCGGTCGGACTCGGGCAGTCCGCCGTGCATCTCGACGATGGAGGCCGCCGGATCCTCACGGATCTTGAGGAAACGGCCGACCAGTTCCTCGAAGAGGTGATCTATGCCCGCGGCGGCGGCGACATAGGCCTGGACGTTGCCCTCCGTCATGCCGTCGTACCAGTCCAGGTCGTGGGCGTCCGGAGGCGCGAGACTCACCAGCGCTCCGGCCCGTGCGATCCGGTCCGGCAGCAGGGCCGCGCAGGCGAGCGCGTGCGGGGCACCGCCGGAGCGGCCCACCACCCCGAACCGGTCGAGCCGCAGCGCGTCGGCGATCAGGCGGACGTCCTCGGCGGCGGACCGCACCGTACGGCCCGGCCTGCGGTCGGAGTCGCCGTACCCCGGCCGGTCGAACGTGATGAGCCGGACTCCCATGCGGTAGAGCAGCGACGGCCGCGGCGCGGGCCCCAGCTTGCTGCCGGGAGTGCCGTGCAGAAGGAATACGGGGCGTCCCCGCAGGTCCCCCGTCTGCTCGACCGACAACCGCCGCCCGTCCCCCGCGTACACCGTCCACGCCATTGACAGTCCCCCCGCAGCCCGTCACACCGCCATCAAAGGCGCGTCCTCCCGCCACTTCAGAACCTTGTCGAAGCTCACCACCGTGCCACCCCGCCCCGGCTTGTCGCCGATGTGGACGTGGTCGGCGAGTTCCTGGATGAGGTACAGGCCTCTGCCGTGTTCGGCGTCGGTGTGGGTGGTCAGGACGGGCGGGTGGTCCTGGAAGCCGGGGCCCGAGTCCGTGACCTCGATACGGCACTTCTCGCCGTCGAGGTAGGCGGTGACCCGGTACGCCTCGGAGGGTCCGCCGCGGGCCCGGTCGCCGCCGTGTTCGACGGCGTTCGCGCAGGCCTCGCTGAGGGCGACGGAGAGGTCGTAGGAGATGTCCGGGTCCACGCCCGCCGTCTCCATGGTGCCGAGCAGCAGCCGCCGGGCGAGCGGCACGCTGGCGGCTTCACGCCGCAAGTGGAGTGACCACCAGATGCTCATGCTCCAGCCTCCCGGCCGCGGCTCGACATACCGTTTCTTATTGCCGCGCGTACCCGGGTATAAGCGCGGAGTTGACGTGATGCCGCCCATATGGTCGATGCATCCAGGATCGAATCGGTGTATGTGTGGGTGGCTCACACCAGATGATGCTCTTCCCTCGCACAAGGGAATCTTTGGCCTCATAAGGCATCCTGTGGAACCGATGTCATCTTGTGGACCTGCCGTATGGGGGCGATAAGTCCAGTGCGATGATGGGGCCGCCATGACCGACCCCCACCCGCGCACGGCGCGCTCCGGACGAGACGTCCGGATACTTCGGGCCGCGGTGTTCGCCGCGGTCTGTGTCGTGCTGGCCGCGGGAGGGCACGCGCTCGCCTCCTGCGCCACGGTTGCGCCCTGGACGCTGGGCGCGGGGTTCCTCGCGGTCTTCCTGGTCGCGGCGCCGCTCGCCGGACGTGAGCGCTCACTGCCCGGTATCGCGGCACTGCTGGCAGCCGGACAGACCGTACTGCACACGCTGTTCGGGCTGGGGCAGCACGCGGCGATGGCCGGCGGCGGCCGTATGCCGACGACGTCCACGACGTCCACCGCGTCCATGGCCTCCATGTCGGACGCCTCGCTGGTCGAGCGGGCGGCGCGGCTCGTGTGCGGGACCACCGCCGCGGCGATCAGCCCCGCCCACGCCCGCAAGCTCCTCGCCGACGCGCGGATCTACCCGGCCAACGCCATGAGCAGGGCCATGGGCATGGACATGAGTGCCGTGCACCAGGCCGGTTCCGGTACCGGAATCGGAACTGGAACTGGAGCCGGTTCCAGTGCTTCCACCGCTTCCATGGCCGCCCTGCTGCCCTCCCTGCCGATGTTCCTCGGCCACGTCCTAGCGGCGCTCGCCGCCGGCTGGCTGCTGCGTCACGGGGATCGCGCGCTGCTGAGGTCGATCCAGCTCTCCGAAGGCGCGTTCGTACGGTCCCTGCGCGCCGCGCTCGCCCTGGTGTGCGCCCTGCGCTCCGGGCTCCCGGCCGTGCCCGAGCCCGGCCCGCGCACGCCGCGTACCGCCCTGCTCGCGCCGGCCCGGCCCCGTACCACCGCCCTCCAGCACTCGGTGATCCGGCGCGGCCCGCCCGCCGGGCGGTTCTGCCTCGCCGCCTGACGCGACGCGACCGTCACTCCACCACCTTCCGGAGCGGGGCCGCCGTCGTGCGGCACACGCGCGTACCCACGCGCCCCCCTCACCGGAACTCACTCGAAGTGGAGTGCTCCCTGCCATGAAGGCTTCTCGTCTCGCCGCCTCCGGCGCCCTCGCCGGCGTCGCCGTGCTCGCCCTGTCCGGACCCGCGTTCGCGCACGTCAGCGTGCAGCCCGAGGGCACCGCGGCCAAGGGCGGCTACGCGGTCGTCGACTTCAAGGTCCCCAACGAGCGCGACAACGCCTCGACCACCAAGCTCGAGGTCACCTTCCCCACCGACCACCCGCTGGCGTCCGCGATGCCGGAGCCGATGGCCGGCTGGAAGGTCCAGGTCACCAAGTCCAAGCCGGCCAAGCCCCTGGAGATGCACGGCCGGCAGATCACCGAGGCCGTCTCGAAGATCACCTGGACCGCCGAAGGCAAGGGCATCGAGCCGGGCTACTTCGAGAAGTTCCCGGTCTCCGTGGGCGCGCTGCCCGAGGACGCCGAGGAACTGATCTTCAAGGCGGTCCAGACGTACTCCGACAAGGACGTCGTGCGCTGGATCGAGGTCCAGCAGGACGGCCAGGAGGAGCCCGAGAACCCGGCGCCGGTGCTGACCCTGTCGGCCGCCGCCGCGGACGGGCACCACGGTTCGTCGGCGACCGCCGAGGACGCCGCCGAGAAGACCACCACGGCCGCTTCCGACTCCAGCTCCTCCGCCTCCGGTGACAGCAGTGACACCACCGCGCGCGTGCTCGCGGTCGTCGGCATCGCCGTCGGCGCGCTGGGGGTGGCCTACGGCGTGCTGGCCGGCCGTCGGCGCAGCGACGCCTGAGGCCGACGCCTGACGTCGACAGCTGAGGCCGATGCCTGACGTCGACTGAGGTTTTGACTCGCCCTGTGCACCGGGGGTGTACGGCCCCCGGTGCACACCGGAGCTCTCACATCTGGGACATTTTTCTATGCGCAAGAAGACGTTCGCCGCGGCCGCGCTGCTCGCCGCCGCCTCTTTCACCCTCTCCGCCTGCGGCAGCGGGTCCGGCGGCGACTCGCCCGTCGCCGTGGTCTCCGAGGACACCTCGCAGAAGGCCGCGACGCTGCTCGACACCCCGTTCGAGAAGCCGGACCTGGTTCTCACCGACACCCAGGGCAAGAAGTACGACTTCCGCAAGGAGACGGCCGGCAAGCCGACGCTGATCTACTTCGGCTACACCCACTGCCCCGACATCTGCCCGACGACGATGAGCAACATCGCCGTCGCCAAGAAGCAGCTGCCCCAGGCCGAACAGGACAAGCTCCAGGTGGTGTTCGTGACCACCGACCCGGCCCGCGACACCCCCGCCGAGCTCGGCAAGTGGCTCAAGGGCATCGACCCCGAGTTCGTGGGTCTGACCGGCGACTTCTCCACCATCCAGGCCGGCGCCCGCACCCTCGGCATCTCCATCGAGCCGACCCACAAGGACAAGAAGACCGGCAAGACGGTCTCGGTCCACGGCACCCAGGTCATCGCCTTCTCCCCGAAGACGAACGGCGGCTATGTCCTCTACGACGAGGACGCCACCGTGGACGACTACACCAAGGATCTCCCCAAGATCATCAAGGGGGCGAACCCGTGAGTCGGCCCGCCCCCACGGGTCTGCTGATAACCGGCACCCTCGCCCTGACCCTCGTCCTCGCGGGCTGCGGCGGCTCCGGCGACGGCACACCCGAACTGGCCGTCAGCGCCTCCTACATGCCCCAGCCGATCACCGACGAGATGGCCGCGGGCTTCTTCACCGTCGACAACAAGGGCGGCGGAAAGGACGAGCTGACCTCCGTCACCAGCGACGCGGCCGCCGACGTCACCATGCACGAGACCGTCGGCCAGTCCATGCGCGAGGTCAAGGCCCTGGATGTGCCCGCACACGGTCAACTCGTGTTCAAGAGCGGCGGCAACCACCTGATGTTCGAGAAGCTGAGGCGACAGCTGAAACAGGGCGCAACCGTGACCGTGGAGCTCCACTTCGCCAAGTCCGGCCCGATCAAGGTTGAGATGCCCGTGAAGTCGGCCACGTACAACCCGGCGACCGGCCACTGAGGGAGGGATCACCGTGACACCGACCATCACCCCCCGCCGTATGCGGACCATGGTGCTGCTGTTCCTGGCGGTGATCGGCGCGCTCCTCGCAGGCGCCGGGCCCGCCTCCGCGCACGCCGCGCTGACCGGCAGCGACCCCGCGCAGGGGGTGGTGGTCGACAAGGCGCCCAGCCAGGTCACACTCACCTTCTCCGAGAAGGTCGCCACCAACTCCGACTCGCTGCGCGTCCTCGATCCCAAGGGCAAGCGCGTCGACACCGGCAAGCCGTCCGACGTCAGCGGCACCACCTACGCCGTGCCGCTGCACAGCGGGCTGCCCGACGGCACCTACACGGTGGCCTGGCAGGTCGTCTCGGCCGACAGCCATCCCGTCTCGGGCGCGTTCACCTTCTCCATCGGCTCCCCCTCGCAGACCACCGTCTCCGTCTCCGGCGACACGGTCGGCGGCGGGATCGTGGGCTGGCTGTACGGCTTCGGGCGGTACATGTCGTACGCCGGCTTCATCGTCATGGTCGGCGGCGGCGCGTTCGTACTGGCCTGCTGGCAGCGCGGCTCGGGCGTACGGGCCCTGCAGCGGCTGGTCGTCTCCGGCTGGCTGGCGCTCACCTCAGCCACCCTCCTGCTGCTGCTTCTGCGCGGCTCCTACACCAGCTCCGGGAAGTTCGCCGACGTCTTCGACCTGAGCCTGCTGGGGCAGGTCCTGCAGACCAAGACCGGCGCGGCCCTGGTGTCCCGGCTGCTGCTGCTCGCGGCGGCCGCGCTGTTCATCGCCGTGCTGTTCGGGGCGTACGACAAGCGTGACGACGACGAGAAGCGGGATCTGACCTTCGGGCTCGCCGTCGGCGGGATCGTGGTGTCGGGCGGCCTCGCGGCGAGCTGGGCGATGGCCGAGCACGCCTCCACCGGGCTCCAGCCGGGCATCGCGATGCCCGTCGACGTCGTCCATCTGCTCGCCGTCGCGGCCTGGCTCGGCGGTCTGTGCGCGCTGCTGGTCTCCCTCTACCGTTCGGACACCCCGATCGAGGCGGCGGCCGTGCGCCGCTTCTCCCGGCTGGCCTTCGGCAGCGTCCTCGCCCTGGTCGCGACCGGCGTCTACCAGTCCTGGCGTCAGCTCGGCTCCTGGTCGGCCTTCACCGACACGGCCTACGGCCAACTCCTCCTCGTCAAGATCGGCCTCGTGGCCCTGATGGTCGGCATCGCGTCGATCTCCCGCCGCTGGACGGCGCGCCTGGCGGACACCGCCGTGGTGGCGCCGCGCGAGGCGGAGGAAGCCGACACCGAGGACTCCGTCGAGAGCGCCGGTTCGGACGAGAAGGAGCATGTGGCCGCCCGGGCCGGGTCCGCGGCTTCCGCCTCCGGCGGCAAGTCGGCCGGCGGTGACGCCAAGGCCCCCGCCGCCGACACCAGGCGCGCGGCGCAACTCGCCCGCCAGCAGGCCGCCGTCGACACCGCGCGCCAGAAGCGCGAACGTGACGCCGACCCCGACCGCTTCGGGCTGCGGCGCTCCGTGCTCGCCGAGGCGGGGGTGGCCGTCGTACTGCTGGCCGTCACCACCGTCCTGACGCAGACCGAGCCCGGCCGCACCGAGCAGGAGGCCAAGGCGGCCACCTCGTCCTCGTCGTCCTCTTCCGCCACGGCGGACTCGTCGTCCGGCGCCGTCACGCTGACCATGCCCTTCGACACGGGCGGCGCCGACGGCAAGGGCGTCGTCTCGGTCGACCTCGACCCCGCGCGGGTGGGCGGCAACGAGATGCACGTCTACGTCACCCGGCCCAACGGCCGCGCCTTCGACGTCCCCGAGGTGAAGGTCGCCTTCACCCTGGAGGTCAAGAAGATCGGGCCGCTGCCCGTCACCCCCGACCACATCACCACCGGCCACTGGACGGCGACCGGAGTGCAGATCCCCATGGCGGGCGACTGGAAGGTCGCCGTGACCGTCCGGACCTCCGACATCGACCAGGTGACCGTCTTCAAGAACGCGCAGATCGGCTGAACCGCACCATGGCTGAACAGTCCATTCCCGAGGCCCGGACCTCCGAGGCGCCCCCCGGGCGGGCCGCGACGGACCACTCCGGCAGCGGTATCTCCCGCCGCGCCCTCCTCGGCACCGCCGGCGCCACCGGCCTGGTGCTCGGCGCGGCCGGCGGCGCCGTGGGATATGCCTCCGCGCCCGCCGAGGCCACTCCGCTGACCTCGCTGGGCGCGGACATGGCAATGTTTCACGGGAAACATCAGCCCGGTATCACCGAGGGCCTCCAGGCCAAGGGCCATCTGGTGGCCTTCGACCTGGCGGCGGGCGCGGGCCGCAAGGAAGCCGCCGCACTGTTGCGCCGCTGGTCGGCGACGGCCGAGCGGTTCATGGCGGGTGAGGCCGCGTCCAGCGACGACACGGACGTGGCCCGTGACGCCGGCCCGTCCTCGCTGACGCTCACCTTCGGCTTCGGGCACAGCCTCTTCGCCCGCACCGGCCTGGAGAAACAGCGCCCCGTCTCCCTCGACCCGCTCCCCGACTTCTCCTCCGACCACCTCGACAGGGCCCGCAGCGACGGTGACCTGTGGGTGCAGATCGGCGCCAACGACGCCCTCGTGGCCTTCCACGCCCTGCGCGCGATCCAGCGGGACGCGGGCAGCGCGGCGAAGGTCCGCTGGCAGATGAACGGCTTCAACCGCACGCCGGGCGCCACCGCCCACCCCATGACGGCTCGCAACCTCATGGGCCAGCTGGACGGCACCCGCAATCCGAAGCCGACGGAGCCCGACTTCGACCAGCGGATCTTCGTGCCGTCCGCCGGCTCCAAGGACCCCGCCTGGATGGCGAACGGCTCCTACGCCGTCGTACGCCGGATCCGTATGCTCCTCGACGACTGGGAGAAGCTGTCTCTGTCGGCCCAGGAGGCGGTGATCGGGCGCCGGAAGTCCGACGGGGCTCCGCTGTCGGGCGGCTCCGAGACGACCGCGATGGACCTGGAGAAGACGGACTCCCACGGGGATCTCGTCGTCCCGATCAATGCCCACGCCCGGATCACCCGGCCCGACCGGAACGGCGGGGCGGCGATCCTGCGGAGGCCGTTCTCGTACCACGACGGCATCGACAGTGACGGTGTCCCGGACGCGGGCCTGCTCTTCGTGTGCTGGCAGGCCGATCCGCTGCGCGGCTTCGTCCCCCTCCAGCGCAAGCTCGACCGCGGCGACGCCCTGTCGAGGTACATCCGCCACGAGGCAAGCGCCCTGTTCGCGGTACCGGGCGGTGCGGCCAAGGGGGAGTACGTGGGGCAGGCGCTGCTGGAGGGGTGAGGGGCGGGAACCCCCGGAGGGGCGGGGGTTCGGAGGGGCGGGGCGCTCGGAAGGCCGGGGTGCTCGGAGGGCGGGGCGGGGCGCTCGTGAGACCGGGGAGCCCCGGTTCCTTGGGCCCATTAGGGTGAAGGCATGCCAGCGAGCTACGCCTATCTGGGCCCCGAGGGCACCTTCACCGAGGTCGCCCTGCGCACGCTTCCCGAGACGGCCACCCGGGAGCTGATCCCGTACGTGTCCGTCCAGTCCGCGCTCGACGCGGTCCGCACCGGCGAGGCCGAGGCGGCGTTCGTGCCGATCGAGAACTCCGTCGAGGGCGGCATCACCACCACCCTGGACGAGTTGGTCGCGGGCGCCCCGCTGATGATCTACCGCGAGGTGCTCCTGTCGATCACCTTCGCGCTGCTGGTCAGGCCGGGCACCGAGCTCTCCGGCATCAAGACGGTCTCCGCCCACCCGGCCGCCCAGCCGCAGGTGCGCAACTGGCTCAGGAACAACCTCCCGGACGCCCACTGGGAGTCGGCGGCCTCCAACGCGGACGCCGCGCGTCTGGTCCAGGAGGGCCAGTACGACGCCGCCTTCGCCGGTGAGTTCGCGGCCGCCCGGTACGGCCTCGAGGCCCTGGAGACGGGGATCCACGACGCCGAGAACGCGCAGACCAGGTTTGTGCTGGTGGGCCGCCCGGCCCGGCCCGCCGCCCCGACCGGCGCGGACAAGACCTCCGTCGTGCTGTGGCAGCGCGACGACCATCCCGGCGGTCTGCGCGACCTTCTGGGCGAGTTCTCCGCCCGCGGCATCAACCTGATGCTGCTGCAGTCCCGCCCGACCGGCGCCGGCATCGGCAACTACTGCTTCTGCATCGACGCCGAGGGCCATATCTCCGACCGCCGGGTGGCCGAGGCGCTGATGGGTCTCAAGCGGATCTGCCTGGAGGTGCGCTATCTCGGCTCGTACCCGCGTGCGGACGTGGGCGTCGAGGGCGTCGGCGCACCGCGGCTCGGAACGTCGGACGAGGAGTTCGTGGCGGCCTCCGACTGGGTGGCACGCTGCCAGGACGGCCGGTTCTGATCCTGCCGGTGATCCGGTTCTGACCCCGGTCTTACCTGCAGATTTTAGTTATCCACAGACGTTATCCACAGGTTGGCTTCTCGACCTGGGGATAAGTCGACACCAGCACGCGACTCAGTCGACAAATCGGCCTACAGCCCGCCTCCGGGTTCACCGGGCCGCACATCACCCTTCGTCCACTCTTTTCCTTTGCGCAATCCTTTGGGGGGACCCATTTCCACTCGAAAGTGAGGGTAAAGCGGGTTTGTCCTGGGAATCCCTGGGTTCACGACCACGTTTCGGATTGATCAATTCCGAAGTCCACAGATCATCCACACAGCCTGTGGATAACTCTTCGGAGGGTGTGGATCGCTGTGGACAACCATGACCCAAGTCCCGTTCCCCACAAGGGAATCGAGTCAACCGGGCGCCCGCCGACTGCCCCGTCTCAGGGAGTGTGACACCTTTTATTGACACGGCTCGCAATTGCCCCATGACGGAACGTAAGTCATGATTCGGACCTGTTCTGAATGGTGAGTCGTGGGCCCTGTCCCCGCACCGGTAGCCTTGACCGCGTGATTGACCTTCGCCTGCTCCGTGAGGACCCCGACCGTGTGCGCGCGTCCCAGCGCGCCCGTGGAGAGGACGTCGCGCTCGTCGACGCCCTCCTCTCCGCCGACGAGCGGCGCAGGTCGTCCGGCGTCCGCTTCGACGAGCTGCGTGCCGAACAGAAGTCCCTCGGCAAGCTCATCCCCAAGGCCTCCGGCGACGAGAAGGCCGAGCTGCTGAAGAAGGCGGGCCAGCTCGCCGCCGACGTCAAGGCGGCGGACGCCGAGCAGACCGAGGCCGACGAGGAGACCAAGCGTCTCGTCCTCCAGCTCGGCAACCTCGTGCACCCCGACGTCCCGGTCGGCGGCGAGGAGGACTTCGTCGTCCTGGAGACGCACGGCACGATCCGTGACTTCGGCGCCGAGGGCTTCGAGCCCAAGGACCACCTGGAGCTCGGCGAGGCGCTGGGCGCGATCGACGTCGAGCGCGGCGCGAAGGTGTCCGGCTCGCGCTTCTACTACCTCACCGGCGTCGGCGCCCTGCTGGAGCTCGCGCTCGTCAACGCGGCGATCGCCCAGGCCACCGAGGCCGGCTTCATCCCGATGCTGACCCCGGCGCTGGTGCGCCCGCGCGCCATGGAGGGCACCGGCTTCCTCGGCCAGGCCGCGGAGAACGTGTACCACCTGGAGAAGGACGACTACTACCTGGTCGGCACCTCCGAGGTCCCACTCGCGGCGTACCACATGGACGAGATCCTCGACGCCGACAAGCTGCCGCTGCGCTACGCCGGCTTCTCCCCGTGCTTCCGCCGCGAGGCCGGCACCTACGGCAAGGACACGCGTGGCATCTTCCGCGTGCACCAGTTCGACAAGGTCGAGATGTTCTCGTACGTCGCCCCCGAGGACGCGGAGAACGAGCACCGGCGCCTCCTGGAGTGGGAGAAGCAGTGGCTGACCGGCCTGGAGCTGCCGTTCCAGGTCATCGACGTGGCCTCGGGCGACCTCGGCGCGTCGGCGTCCCGCAAGTTCGACTGCGAGGCGTGGATCCCGACGCAGGGCAAGTACCGCGAGCTGACGTCCGCCTCCAACTGCGACGGTTTCCAGGCCCGCCGGCTGTCGGTGCGCGTCCGTGACGGCAAGCAGGTCAAGCCGCTCGCGACCCTGAACGGCACGCTGTGCGCCGTACCGCGCACCATCGTGGCGATCCTGGAGAACCACCAGCAGGCCGACGGCTCGGTGCATGTGCCGAAGGTGCTGCGCCCGTACCTGGGCGGCCGGGAGGTCCTGGAGCCGGTCGCCAAGTGACGTTCCCCCATCGGCTGATCGCGACCGACCTCGACGGCACGCTGCTGCGCTCGGACGAGTCGGTCTCGGCCCGCACCCGTGAGGCGCTCGCCGCGGCCAAGGACGCCGGCGCCGCGCACATCGTCGTCACCGGCCGCGCGGTCCCGTGGACCCGGCACATCCTGGACGACCTCGGCTACGAGGGCCTCGCGGTCTGCGGCCAGGGCGCGCAGGTCTACGACGCCGGGCAGCATCGTCTGCTGACCTCGGTGACGCTGGACCGGCAGCTGGCGGGAGTCGCCCTCGCGAAGATCGAGGCGGAGGTCGGTCCGCTGTATCTGGCGGCCGGCCGGGACGGGCTGGAGGGGGAGGTGCTGGTCGGGCAGGGGTACGCGCTCACCGGCGAGCTTCCGACGACGCCGCTGACAGACGTGGCCGATCTGTGGTCGGCCCCGCTGAACAAGATCTACATCCAGCATCCGACGCTGACGGACGACGAGTTGGCCGAGGCGGCCCAAGCCGCCGCGGGCGGTTTCGTGAACGTCGCGATGGCTGGTGCGGGCATCGTGGAGCTGCTGCCGCTGGGCCTGTCGAAGGCGACGGGACTGTCGCTGGCGGCCCGCCGGCTCGGTCTGAAGGCCGCGGACACGATCGCCTTCGGCGACATGCCGAACGACATCCCCATGTTCGGGTGGGCGTCGTACGGCGTGGCGATGGCGGGCGCCCACGAAGAACTCAAGGCGGTGGCGGACGAGGTGACTGCGTCCAACGACGAGGACGGCATCGCGGTCGTACTGGAACGGTTGCTGGGTTAGTTCTTCGGCTTCTTGCGGAGGATGCACGGATCGAACGTGCGCGGGGTTGTCCCCGACCACGGCTTAGCAAGCCGGTGCCTTACCACTCGGCCAATCCTCCGGGTGGGCGGCCCACGCGAGAGCGACATCGCGTGCTCGAAGCGGCCGCCCCGGGCAGCTCCCCGTGCGGAGCGGGTTCGACGGTGGGGTAACTACACCGGAACCTGCCGCGGGCTGCCCTGACGGGAGCTGGACGTACTGCCGTGCATGGACATCGTCCGGCTCCTCTCCCAGTCGATGGCGCCGGCTCGATCCGGCGTCCTGGACACAACCACTGTGCCCGTCGGACGAGTTGGACGCCACCGAATAAAACGGCCGTACGACGCCCGAAAGCGCCGGTCAGCGGCGCCGCCACTTCCGCCGACGCGCCTTGCTGAAGAACCACCCCGCCGGGGGCTCGTCGGAGCGCCACGGCTGGGGTTCGGGTTCCTCGGCGCGCCAGCGGGCGGCGAGCATACGGGCGCGGGCTGAGGGCTCGGTGGTCTCGGCGGACCGTATGAAGTCCTCGTCCAGGGCGAGCTCGTCCCAGTTGTCTGCCATCCCCATTCCTCTCAGCCCACTCGATCCCATTTGCCCAGTGTGCCCGGACAGGGGTGAAGTCCCTGTCAGTAAGGGCGGTGTCTACTCCTCGCCGGCCAGCGTGAGCGAGCGCAGCTTCTGGCCCGCGTACCAGGTGGCGAGGACGGTGACGACGACCAGCAGCACGGTCGCCGTCGGCAGTCCCACGTCCGAGGTGACCAGGTCTCCGCCGGCGACCTTGTGGGCCACGGCGAGCGACCACTGCTGGACGCTGAGGGTGCGTGCCCCGGCGACCAGGGAGCCGAACAGGGCCTCCCAGACCAGCGCGTAGACGAGGCCGAAGACCACCGCGTGCCGGGACACCGTGCCCAGCAGCAGGAACAGGGCCGCGTAGGCGATGGAGGCGACCAGCGCCGCGACCGTGTAGGCGACGGCGATCTGCTGGCCGTTGCCGTTGAGGATGAACCCGGCGATGAGCGTGGGCAGGGCCGAGAACACCATGGTGACGGCGATCGCCACAATGAGCTTGGTGAAGATGATCGTCGGGCGTTTCACCGGCTTGGAGAGCAGATAGACGACGGAGCCGTCGTCGATCTCCGGGCCGATCGCACCGGTGCCGGCGATGACACCGATGATCGGCACCATCGTGGCGAGCGCGAGGCCGCCCAGCAGGTCGGCCGCGGTCTGGTCGTCGGCGCCGGCGAGACCGCGGACGACGACCGAGATGGCGATCAGCAACAGGGGCAGGGCGCCCAGGATGAGGGCCCGGCGGCGGCCGAGCAGGGCTCGGTAGGTGAGCCGGGCGACTGTGGGGTCGTACATCTTCGGCCTCCTACGCCGCGACCAGGTACGAGAACACGGACTCGAGGGACTCGTCGGACGGTGAGACCGTGAGCAGCCGGATGCCCTGGTCGCGGGCGACCCGGGGCAGCAGCGCGGTGAAGCGGCCGAAGTCGACGGCCTGGACGCGCAACGCGCCCTCCGTGAGGTCGACTTCGATACCGGAGGTCGACGGGTCGGCGATCAGCGCGGCCGCGAGGGCGCGGTCGTCGCTGGAGCGCACCAGATAGCGGTGCGGGCGGTCGGTCATCAGACGGCGGATCTTGCGGAAGTCGCCGCTGGCCGCGTGGCGTCCGGCGACCACCACCTCGATGTGCCAGGCGAGTTGCTCGACCTCTTCGAGGATGTGGGAGGAGAAGAGGACCGTACGGCCCTCGTCGCCCATGCGGCGCAGCAGGTCCATGAGCTGCATCCGCTGGCGCGGGTCCATGCCGTTGAAAGGCTCGTCGAGCAGGAGCAGCGACGGGTCGTGGACCAGGGCGGACGCCATCTTCACGCGCTGGCGCATGCCCTTGGAGTACGTGGAGATCTTGCGGTCCTGCGCGTACTCCATCTCGACCGTGGCCAGGGCCTTCTGCGCCGCCTTGGCGCCGAGGCCGTGCAGCTCGGCGTTGGCGACGACGAATTCGCGGCCGGTGAGGAAGTCGTACATCGCCTCGCGCTCGGGGACGATGCCGATGTGCTTGTAGATCTCCTCGTTGCGCCAGACCTGTTGGCCGTCGAGGGTGACGGTGCCGGTGGAGGGGGCCAGGAAGCCGGCCATCATGTTGATGAGGGTGGACTTCCCGGCGCCGTTCGGGCCGAGCAGACCGGTGACTCCGGGGCCGATGGTCATGGTGATGTCGTTGACGGCGACCACGTTGCCGAACCAGCGGGAGACATGGTCGATGTTGAGCGTGGTCACAGGCCCACCTTCTTGTAGCGGCGCATCAGGAGGCCGTAGCAGCCGGCGATCAGGCCCAGGACGACCAGGACGTAGACCGCGCCCTCGCCGTTGCTGGGGCCGACCCCTCCGGGGAACGCCGAGCTCGCGCCGAGGAACGCCGACTGGACACCGTCGATGAGCGTGACGGGCGAGAAGAGGCCGATCCAGGGGATGGCGCCGGCGCTGGCCTGGTTCTCGGCGATGGCCTGGAGCGTGGAGACGGCGCCGTAGGAGATGGTCATCACGGCGATGACGGCGGCGATGCCGAAGCCGCGCCGCGGGGTGACCGAGGCGATGACCAGGCCGATGCCGGCGAAGAGGAGCGAGAGCAGTGCCACGGAGAGGAGTCCCTGTGCGAATCCCTTGGTCTGGTCGGCGAAGTCGAGCTTCGCCAGCAGCGCGCCCACATAGAGGACGACCAGTGGGGCGGCGGTCAGGACGAACATCGCGGAGGCCAGCGCCGCGTACTTCGCGCGCACGTAGTCGGCGGTCTCGATCGGCCGCGAGAAGTACAGCGGCACGGTCTTGAAGCGCAGGTCGCGCGAGACGGACTGGGGTGCCTGCGAGGCGACGTACAGGCTGATGACGGCCTGCATGATGATCGCGTACCGCGTGTAGTCGACGGGCAGGTCCTTGGCCTTGGTGGCGACCGCGACGGCGACCATGATGGCCGCGGGCACGCACATCACCACGAACAGCAGCATCGGCAGGACCTTGGACTTGATGGACCGTCCCAGGCCGTAGGCGCCGCGCAGGGACTGCGAGTAGAGGGAGCGGGTCGCGTACGAGCGGCCGAGGCGGGGGCCGTCGTAGTTGCGGTAGCCGATGTTGTGGATGCGGGTCTGGTCACCCGGCGTGGCGACGGGTGTTCCCAGGGGGTGCTCAACCGCCATGGACGGCCGCCTCCTTCCGCTCGTCCTCGCTCTTGAAGACCTCCGAGATGTGGTGGCGGCGCTGCTCCATGCGCACCAGGCCGAGACCGAGGTCGGCGACGACGTCACGCACCAGGTCGTAGGTCTCCTCGCCCTGTGCGGTGAGCAGCAGGATGTGGCCGGCGCCGGGGAGGCCGCTGCCCTCGTCCTGGAGCTCGACCCCGCGCGCCTGGAGCGCCTCGCGCACCGCGCGCGTGCCGTTCGGGTGCTCGTCGGTGTCGGTGACCTCGATGGCGAGGGTGGTGGTGGTCTGGGTGAAGTCGGTGGTGGAGCTGGAGCGCAGCAGCTTGCCGCCGTCGATGACGACCACGTGGTCGCAGGTGCGCTCCAGCTCGCCCAGCAGATGTGAGGTGACCAGGACCGAGATGCCGAAGTCCGTGTGGATACGGCGGATCAGACCGAGCATCTCGTCACGGCCGACCGGGTCGAGGCCGTTGGTCGGCTCGTCCAGGAAGACCAGCTGCGGGTCGTGCACCAGGGCCTGCGCGAGCTTCACTCGCTGCTTCATACCGGTCGAGTAGCCGCCGATGGGGCGGTAGCGCTCCTCGTACAGACCGACGTGGCGCAGGGTGTCCGCGGTGCGCTCGCGGGCCGCCGTCGGCGGCAGCCCCGACATACGGGCCATGTGCACGACGAACTCGGTCGCCGAGACGTCCGGCGGCAGGCAGTCGTGCTCCGGCATGTAGCCGACGCGCTCGCGGATGGCGGCGCCCTTGGTCGCGACGTCGAGCCCGAGCACTTCTGCGCGGCCCTCGGAGGCGGGGGACAGACCCAACAGGATCTTGATCATGGTTGACTTGCCGGCTCCGTTGGCTCCGACGAGCCCGGTCACACCGGGTCCGACGTCGACGGAGAGCCGGTCAAGCGCGGTCACCCGGGGGAACCGCTTGCTCAGGCTTTCGGTCGCGATCACAGTCACGCTTCGAAGGTAGTGACCCGGGCCACTCCGGTCGTCAGACCCCAGAGCTGTCTTGGCCTCAGACTCCAGACGTACGGGTCCGTAGGGGGAACCCCTACCTGAGAGCTACCCAGAGTTATCCACAGCCCGGACCCTCCTATTGACGCAGCCTCTAACAACTGTCACATTCACCGGTGTCACGTTACGGGCACGTACCGCGATCGACGGGGACGAGGGTGGGCGGTGGCATGACGACGGCAGTGGCAGATGAACTCGCGGCACGGCTGCGGGGTTTCAGACGGGTGCAGCGGCTCGCCTACGAGTGCGCGGAGGCGGTCGCGGCACAGCTGCGACCGGGTGTCACCGAGCGCGAGGCGGCCCGGATGCAGCGCGTGTGGCTGCGCGAGCGGGGTGTACGGGACTGGTTCCACCTCCCCTTCGCCTGGTTCGGCGACCGCACGGCGTTCGTGAACTTCCGCGTCCCGCTCCAGTTCTTCCCGACCGACCGGCGCCTGGAGCCCGGGATGCCCTTCATCCTCGACATGGCGCCCGTGTACGAGGGGTACACGGCCGACATCGGCTACTCGGGCTCGCTGGGCGCCAACCCGGTACAGGACCGGCTCATGGCCGACCTGGAGGCACACCGAGAGCTGATCCTGCGCGAGGTGCGGGAGAAGCGGCCGTTGCGCGCCGTCTACGAGGACGTGGACCGCCTCATGGTCCGCCAGGGCTACGCCAACCGGCACCGCGCCTACCCCTTCGGCGTCATCGCCCACAAGGTCGACCGGGTCAGGCAGCGCCGCTGGTCACCGCATCTGTTCGGGTTCGGCACCCAGTCACTGAAGGGGCTCGCCGCCGACGCTCTGCGCGGCCACCGCGAGGGCTGGTCCCCGCTGTGGTCGCCGTACCGCTTCTCCGACCATCCCCCGCGGCCGGGTCTGTGGGCGGTCGAACCCCACCTCGGATTCCGGGGCACGGGCGCCAAGTTCGAGGAGATCCTGGTCGTCACCGACTCCAGGGACCCCGAGGAGAGCGCCTTCTGGCTGGACGACGATCTGCCGCACGTGCGGCGCTGGGCGGAGGACAAGTGACGGGACTCGAAGAGGCTCGGGAGCGCCGGGTGCGGACCGGCGGCATCGAGCTGTGCGTGGCCGAGCTGGGCAGGGCCGGGCAGCCGACCGTCGTCCTGGTCCACGGCTATCCCGACAGCAAGGAGGTGTGGTCCGAGATCGCGCCCCGGCTGGCCGAGCGGTTCCACGTCGTCCTCTACGACGTCCGGGGACACGGCCGCTCCACGGCACCCAAACCCCTGCGCGGCGGCTTCACCCTGGAGAAGCTCACGGACGACTTCCTGGCGGTGATCGACGCCGTCAGCCCGGGCCGGCCGGTGCATGTCGTCGGGCACGACTGGGGCTCGGTGCAGTCCTGGGAGTTCGTGACCGTCCGGCGCACCGAGGGCCGTATCGCCTCCTTCACCTCCATGTCGGGGCCGTCCCTGGACCACTTCGGCCATTGGATGAGCGATCGCCTGAAGAAGCCCACCCCGCGCCGTGCCGCCCAGCTCCTCGGCCAGGGCGCCAAGTCCTGGTACGTGTACGCCCTGCACACGCCCGTGCTGCCCGAGCTGGCCTGGCGCGGCCCGCTCGGCAAACGCTGGCCGCGCATCCTGGAGCGCTTCGAGAAGGTGCCCGGGGGCGACTACCCCACCCCCTCGCTGCCCCAGGACGCGGCCCACGGGGCATGGCTGTACCGCGACAACGTCCGCTCCCGCCTGCGCCGCCCGCGCCAGGACGCGTACGCCCACGCGCCCGTGCAGCTCATCACCCCCCTCGGGGACGCCTTCCTGTCCGAGCGGCTCTACGACGACCTCGACCGATGGGTGCCGCGGTTGACCCGGCGCACCATCCCCGCGGGGCACTGGATACCCCGCACCCGCCCCGACCTGCTCGCGTCCTGGATCACCGAGTTCGTGACGTCGACCGAGGCCGGGAAGCCCGAGCCGGTGCCGCCCGGCGGCAAGTACGCCGACCGCTTCGGCGGACAGCTCGTCCTGGTCACCGGCGCGGGCAGCGGCATCGGACGGGCCACGGCGTTCGCCTTCGCGGAGTCCGGGGCGCGCGTGGTCGCCGTCGACCGGGACGCGGAGGCCGCCGCGCGCACCGCCGAACTCTCCCGGCTGATCGGCGCGCCTCATGCCTGGGCGGAGACCGTCGACGTCTCCGACGAACAGGCCATGGAGAAGCTCGCCGACAAGGTCGCAGCCGAGTACGGCGTCGTCGACGTGCTGGTCAACAACGCCGGCATCGGCCTGGGCGGCTCCTTCTTCGACACCACCCCGGAGGACTGGAGGAAGGTCCTCGACGTCAACCTGTGGGGCGTCATCCACGGCTGCCGGCTCTTCGGGAGGCAGATGGCCGAGCGCGGCCAGGGCGGCCATATCGTCAACACCGCGTCCGCGGCGGCGTACCTGCCGTCCAAGACGCTGCCCGCCTACAGCACCTCCAAGGCGGCGGTGCTGATGCTCAGCGAGTGCCTCCGCGCCGAACTGGCCGGGCAGGGCATCGGTGTGAGCGCGATCTGCCCCGGTCTCGTCAACACCAACATCACCTCGACCGCGCGCTTCGCCGGTGTGGACGCCGAGGAGGAGAAGCGGCGCCAGAAGAAGTCGGCACGGCTGTACGGCCTCCGGAACTACCCGCCCGAGAAGGTCGCCGACGCGATCCTGAAGGCCGTCGTCCGCAACCAGGCAGTCGTGCCGGTCACCCCCGAGGCCCGCGGCGCCCACCTCATGTCCCGCTTCACCCCGCGCGCGTTGCGGGCGATCGCCCGCCTGGATCCACCGCTGTGAACGGCGCCCCCGCTCCCCGCCGGGCCGGCTGCGGGGCGGCGCCATGAACGAGGTCGCCGTCCACCGGATAGAGGACCTCGCCCACCACAGCGGCGCCTCGGTCCGCACCATCCGTGCCTACCAGGACCGCGGCCTGCTCCCCCGCCCCGAGCGCCGCGGACGCGCCAATCTCTACTCCGACGCCCATCTCGCCCGCCTGCACCAGATCGCCGGCCTCCTCGACCGCGGCTACACCCTCGCCTCCATCAAGGAGCTCCTGGAGGCCTGGGACACGGGACGGGGACTCGGCGGGGTGCTCGGGCTGGTCGCCGAGGTGGACGGCCCCTGGACCGACGAGAAGCCGGTACGGATCTCCCGCGCGGAGCTGGACGAGCGGTTCGGCGGCTCCCCCGACGACGCGGCCGTCACCGAGGCCGTGGAGCTCGGGGTGCTCGAACCCGTGGCGGGCCACGAGGGGTCCTTCCTCGTGCCGAGCCCCCAAGAGCTGGCCGTGGCCGTCGAGTTGCACGCGGCAGGGGTCCCCCTGTCCGCCATCGCCGGTCATCTGCGGGAGTTGAGGGAGCGGGTCGAGCACATCGCCGCCCGTTTCCTGGAGTTCACCACCGAGCATGTCTTCGCCCGCTACCTGGAGGGACCGCACGCTCCGAGCGACGCGGAGGCGAGCGAGGCGGCCTCGCTGGTACGCCGGCTGCGCCCACTCGCCCAGCAGACCGTGGACGCGGAACTGGCACGCGCGATGCGGTTGTTGGCCGTACGGCAGCTGCGGCATCACCTCGGAGCGGAGGAACCCGCGCCGGCCCGTCCGACGTCACGCTCCGTGGTCCTGCCCGAGGAGACGATCCGGGCGGTGGAGGAGCTGGTTGGCGCGGAACGGGCGGCGGAGTTCATCGGGCTGGCGGCTGAACGGGAGGTGCGGGCAAGGGTGTTGGACGCGCTCACGTCAATGGGAGGGCCCCCAGTCGATCTTGACGAAGGGGGCTGACATGTCGGGGAGTTGTCCACAGAAACGCCAAGTAGCCTGTGGATAACTACAGTTGGTTGTGGACCAAACCTCCGAGGAAAAAAATCTGCGTGATCCGCGTCTCTCCCGCCATGCTGAGCGGATGAACGAAAAGGAGAAGGACGAGAGACGCACCGTGAAGGTGTCCAAGTACCTCTCGAAGCACCTGCGCCACCAACCCGAACGCATCGGACTCACGCTCGACGAAGCCGGCTGGGTCGAGATCGACGACCTGCTCGCCGCGACCGCCGCACACCATTTCCGCATCACCCGCGAAGAGCTGGACCACGTCGTGGCCTCGAACGACAAGAAGCGCTTCGCCATCGAAGGCACCCGCATCCGCGCCAGCCAGGGTCACAGCATCGAGGTCGACCTCGCACTGCCCCCGGCGACCCCGCCGTCGTACCTCTACCACGGCACCGTGGCCCGCAGCCTGGACGCGATCCGCACCGAGGGGCTGCGCCCCATGAACCGGCACGATGTGCACCTCTCAGCCGACCGGGAGACGGCCACCCGGGTGGGGGCCCGCCGCGGCCGGCCCGTCGTGCTCTCCGTGGATGCCGGTGCCATGCACCGAGACGGACATGTCTTCCACGTCAGCGCGAACGGGGTGTGGCTGACCCAGGCCGTACCTCCGCGGTATCTGCGGTTTCCCGAAGGACACTGAGCGTCACTGTTTCACGTGAAACACGTTCGGCCGCATACGCTCGAACCATGAGTCTGCGTCTGAGCACCGTGATCCTTCCCTATCGCCGCTGGCACGAGGGTGGCCGTTCGGCATGGCAGCGGGCGGAGCAGCTCGGCTTCCACACCGCGTACACCTACGACCATCTGTCCTGGCGGAGCTTCCGGGACGGCCCGTGGTTCGGCGCCGTGCCGACACTGACCGCCGCCGCGTCCATCACCGACAGGCTGCGTCTGGGCACGCTGGTGACCTCGCCGAACTTCCGGCACCCCGTGACCCTCGCCAAGGAACTGATCTCCCTCGACGACATCTCCGGCGGCCGTGTCACCCTCGGTATCGGCGCCGGCGGCAGCGGCTTCGACGCCACCGCGCTCGGCCAGGAGCCGTGGACGCCACGTGAGCGGGCCGACCGGCTCGCCGAGTTCGTACCGCTTCTGGACCGGCTGCTGACCGAGGACTCCGTCTCCTACGAGGGCGACCACTACTCGGCGCACGAGGCGCGCAACATCCCCGGTTGTGTCCAGCGGCCCCGGCTGCCCTTCGCGGTCGCCGCGACCGGCCCGCGCGGGCTGAAGCTCGCCGCCCGCCACGGACAGGCCTGGGTGACCACCGGCGACCCCAGGCTGTACGAGAACGGCACCCCTGAACAGTCGGTTCAGGCCATTCGCGGGCAGGTCGAGAAGCTGGCCGACGCCTGCGCCGAGATCGGCCGGGACGCGGCCGGTATGGACAAGATCCTGCTCACCGGGTTCACCCCCGACCGCACCCGCCCCCTGGAGTCCCTGGACGCGTTCGTGGACTTCGCCGGCCGCCACCGTGACCTGGGCTTCACGGAGATCGTGATCCACTGGCCCATCCCCGGCACGGACTTCGCCGCCGACGAGAAGGTCTTCGAGCAGATCGCCATGGAGGCCCCGGCACAGCTCGGCGCCTCCGGCAAGGTGTGAAAGCGCGGATGACGACGGTAACCACTCACCTGTGCGGACCGCCGCACGGCCGTGTGGGCATATGCGGGAGAATGGCCGGGTGACCTCAGCGACTCGACAGCCCGAGACCCCGGCCGCCGCCGTCCCGCCGCGGCTCATAGCCACCGATCTCGACGGCACCCTGCTGCGGGACGACAAGTCGGTCTCCCCACGCACCGTCGCCGCCCTCGCCGCCGCCGAGGAGGCGGGCATCGAGGTCTTCTTCGTCACCGGCCGCCCGGCCCGCTGGATGGACGTCGTCAGCGACCATGTCCACGGCCATGGCCTGGCGATCTGCGGCAACGGCGCCGCCGTGGTCGACCTGCACGGCGGCCCCGGCGCCCACCGGTTCGTGAAGGTACGGGAGCTCGCGCGGGACAACGCGATCGACGCCGTAGGACTGCTCCGGGACGCGGCGCCCGGCACGGTGTACGCGGTGGAGCAGACGTACGGCTTCTACCAGGAGCCGGACTATCCCAAGCTGCACATGGAGATCCCGGACGAGCTCGCCCCCGCCGAGGACCTGCTGGCGCCGGACGCGCCCGGTGCCGACGAGCCCGTCCTGAAGATCCTCGCGTACCACCCCACCCTCGACCCGGACGGCTTCCTCACCACCGCCCGGCTCGCCCTCGGCGACCGCGCCAACGTCACCCGCTCCAGCCCCAGCGCCCTGCTGGAGATCAGCGGCCCCGGCGTCTCCAAGGCGAGCACCCTCGCCCTGTGCTGCGCCGAGCGCGGTATCTCGCACGAGGAGGTCGTGGCCTTCGGAGACATGCCGAACGACGTCGAGATGCTGACCTGGGCGGGACAGTCGTACGCGATGGGCAACGCCCACCCGGACGTGATCGCGGCGGCCTCGGGCCGTACCGTCGCCAACAACGAGGACGGGGTGGCGGTCGTGATCGAGCGGATGCTGGCGGAACGGCCGTAGGACGGACGCGCTGGAGGTCGGCCGCGCTGGAGGCCCGCCGGCCTGGAGGTCAGGTGAGAGCTTGGGGTCAGCCGACGGGGGCACCGCGCGCCGCCAGCCACGGCACCGGGTCCACCGCCGACCCCAGCTCCGGTGTGACCCGTACCTCGAAGTGCAGGTGCGGGCCGGTGGAGTTGCCCGTGGTGCCGGACTGGCCGATCCACTGCCCGGTGCCGACCTGCTGGCCCTGGTCCACGGTGACCGCGGCGAGATGGCCGTACTGGGTGTAGTAGCCGCCGGGGTGTGCGATCACGATCTGGATGCCGAAGGCGCCCCCGCAGGACACCCTCACCACCCGTCCCGCTCCCACCGCCCGCACCGGCGTCCCGATCGGCACCGCGAAGTCCTGGCCGGTGTGCCGGTTGGCCCACCGGTCGCCGCCACTGCCGAAGCCGGCCGACAACGCGTACGTCTCCACGGGCGTGACCCACGCCTGAGTGAACCGCGTGAGCGGCTGGTCGAGCCGCACCGCGCCCCGGCAGCTGCCCGCCGCGACCGAGGCGTCCGCCCCGCCCTGCAACTGCCCGCGCGCCGCTTCCAGTTTCTGCTCGATAACGCTCTTCAGCGCGGCGAGCTCGGTCCTCCGCCTCTCCAGGACCTGCCAGGACACGGCGGCCTTCGCCTCGTCGGCGGCCAGCCGCGCCTCGGCCCGCCGGCTCTTGGCCACCGCGTTCTCCAACGCCAGATTGGCCTGCGAGAACACATGCTGACCCCGCATCAGCTCGTCCGGGCTGCGCGCCAGGACGATCTGGGCGGTCAGCGGCAGCCCGCCACCCGTGCGGTACTGGGCGCGGGCGATGCGCCCCAGGCTGTCGTGCGTGACCGCGAACTCCCGCCGCTCCCGGTCGAGCAGCGCGTCGGCCAGCTGCGCCCGCACCTGCTGCGCCTCGGCGTCCCGCCGGCCCGCCTCGTACCGCTGTGTCGCCACGGCGGCCTCCTGGTAGAGGCGCGCCACCCGGGCGCTGATCCCGGCGTCGTCCCCGTCCCCCGGTTCGCCGTCGGCGGGCGTGGGCCGGGCCGCGAGCACCGCCAGCGCGCACAGCAGCGCGGGAACGAGCAGCGGGTGACGGCGAGATGAGCGCATGTCAGCGATCGTGACCCGGACCTGGGGACCGGGCCTGTTCAAGTCGTACAGCCGGGGGACCCGTTGCTGCAGACGGGTCAGCCGGGCCGTCCGCAGGGCACCTGCCACACCACCGTCGTACCGCCGCCGAACGACTCCGCGCGCCGTTCGGGTTTCCGGAGGCCGCTGCGGCGTCCGCCCTCGGGGATGCCGAGGCCGTCGTCCGCGACCGTCAGGCGTGCCGGAAGGCCGGCAGATCCGGTCCAGCGTGGGGTTCAGTTCGAGCCCGCTGTCCCCGGACCGCATCGCCTCCAGCGGCTGCGCCACGCGGGCTGCCGACTCGGCGGGGAGCCCAGGGGCGTATCGGCGTCCGCGCTATGCCGCACCGACGAGCGACTCCGCCTCCGCCTCCCGCTCCACCATGCGCCGCAACGGACCCGGCACAGCGGCCAGCTCCGCGTACGTCCCCCGCTGCGCCACCAGCCCCTGATCCAGCACGACGACCTCGTCGACCGCCTCGAGCCCGGCCAGCCGGTGCGTGATGAGCAACGTCGTACGCCCCTCGGTCGCGGCCAGCAGATCGGCGGTGAGCGCGTCGGCCGTGGGCAGGTCGAGATGCTCGGCCGGTTCGTCGAGGATCAGCACCGGGAAGTCGGCCAGCAGCGCCCGGGCGAGCGCCAACCGCTGCCGCTGCCCACCCGACATCCGCGCCCCGTGCTCCCCTACGAGCGTGTCGAGCCCGTCGGGCAGGCTGTCCGCCCAGTCGAGCAGCCGGGCCCGCCGCAGCGCGTCCCGCAGCTCGTCCTCGCCCGCGCCCTTCTTCGCGAGCAGCAGGTTCTCGCGCACCGAGCTGTCGAAGAGGTGCGCGTCCTGCGCGCACAGCCCGACGAGTCGTCGTACGTCGTCGCCGTCGAGGGCGTACGCGTCCACGCCCGCCAGCGTGTACGAGCCCGCGCCCGCGTCCAGGAACCGCAGCAGCGTCTGCGCCAGGGTCGTCTTGCCCGAACCGGACGGCCCGACCACGGCGATCCGACGCCCCTCGTCAAGCGTCAGGTCGAGGCCGGTGAGCGCGTCCCGGTCCTGGCCCGCATGGCGGGCCGTCAGGCCTCTGAGGACGAGCGGGAAGGGCGAAGCGGGCGCCTGCCGGGGCTGCTGCGGCTCCCGCACCGGCTCCGGCGCGTCCAGCACCTCGTACACGCGTTCCGCGCTTCTGCGCACCCTCTGCCGGTACTGCACGGCGAGCGGCAGCCCGAGCACGGCCTCGAAAGCGGCCAGGGGAGTGAGCACGACGACGGCCATGGCCACCCCGTTCAGCCTGCCGTCAGCGACGCCCTGGGCGCCCGCGAGGGCGGCGGCGGCGACGGTGAGGCCCGAGATCAGCGCGGTGAGTCCGTCGCCGAGCGCGGTGGCGGTGGCGGCCCGGGAGGCGATCCGGGTGAGCGTGCCGTCGGCCCGTCGCGCCTCTGCGGTACGGGCGGGCAGGGCGCCGGCGACGGTCAGCTCGGCGGTGCCGGTGAGCAGATCGGTCACCCGCGTCGCCAGCACCCCCCGGGCGGGGGCCAGCCTGCGCTCGGCGCGCCGGGCCACGGCGCCGGTGACCAGCGGGACACCGACACCCGCCGCTACCAGGCCCACGGCCAGCGCGGCCCCGGCCTCGGGCAGCAGCCACGTCGTGAACGCCACGGAGGCCGTGGACACGAGCGCCGCGGAACCGGCGGGCAGCAGCCAGCGCAGCCAGTAGTCCTGCAGGGCGTCCACATCGGCGACCAGCCTCGACAGCAGGTCGCCCCGGCGGGTGCGGCGCAGCCCGGCGGGCGCCAGCCGCTCCAGACGCCGGTAGACGGCGACCCTGGTGTCGGCGAGCATCCGCAGCACGGCATCGTGCGAGACCAGCCGCTCGGCGTACCGGAACACGGCCCGTCCGATCCCGAAGGCCCGCGTCGCCGTCACGGCCACCATCAGATACAGCACCGGCGGCTGCTGCGAGGCCCGCGAGATCAGCCACCCGGAGGTCGCCATGAGCCCTACGGCACTGCCCAGGGCCAGGCTCCCGAGAAGGAGAGCCAGGCCAAGCCGCCCGCGACGGGGGCCGGACATGGCACGGACACGGGTGAGGACACTGCTTGACGGCTCATTGAGGCTTGCGGGCTTGGAGAGCCTGTCGAGGCTTGGGGACTTGGACAGCCTGTCGAGGGTTGAAGGCTTGGAGGGGGCAGCGGGCTCGGGAGGCGCAACGGGCTCGGCGGCCTCGGCATGCGCAATTGGCGCAACGGGCACAACGGGCTCTGCGATTACCTGTTCAGTCAGTGTTATGTCACATACCACCGTCTCCCCAACTCCGGCACCCCCCACCGCCTCCTCCACCCGCACCACCCGATCAGCCACTCCCAGCAGAGCCGGCCGGTGCACCACCAACAGCACGGTCCGCCCCACGGCCAGCCGTCGGACCGCCTCCACGACCTCCGCCTCGGTCGCTCCGTCCAGCGCGGCCGTCGGCTCGTCGAGCAGCAGGACGGGCCGGTCCGCGAGGAACGCTCGGGCCAGGGCGAGCCGTTGCCGCTGTCCGGCGGAGAGACCGGCGCCGTCCTCGCCGAGTTCGGTGTCGATCCCGGTGGGCAGCACGTCCACGAACTCCAGGGCGCCCGCGTCCTCCAGGGCCTGTCGTACGGCGTCGTCGTCGGCGTCGGGACGGGCCAGCCGTACGTTCGCGGCGATGGTCCCGGCGAACAGCTGAGGCCGCTGCGGCACCCACGCGATCCGGGACCGCCACTGTTCCAGGTCCACGTCCGCGAGGTCGGTGCCGCCGACCCGCACCCGCCCCCCGTCCACCGGGACGAACCCCAGCAGCGCATGCAGCAGCGTGGACTTGCCCGCCCCGCTCGGTCCGACGAGCGCGACCGTCTCACCGGGCTCGACGGCGAAGGACACGTCCGACACGGCGTTCTCCGCCCGCCCGGGATAGCGGATGGTCAGCCCCTCGAAGGCGATGCGCCCCGCCGGGACGGCCGCCGTCCCGGACGCCGGCACGGGCGTCTCCAGTACGGCGAAGATCTCCTCGGCGGCCGCGAGTCCCTCCGCCGCCGCGTGGTACTGCGCACCGACCTGCCGAAGCGGCAGATAGGCCTCCGGGGCGAGGACCAGGATGACCAGCCCGATGTACAGGTCCATCTCGCCGTGCACCAGCCGCATGCCGATCGTCACGGCGACCAGTGCCACCGACAGCGTGGAGAGCAGTTCCAGCGCGAAGGACGAGATGAAGGCGATCCGCAGGGTCCGCATGGTCGCCTGCCGGTACTCGCCGGTGATGCGTTTGATCGACTCGGCCTGGGCCTTGGCCCGCCCGAACACCTTCAGCGTCGGCAGTCCGGCCACCACGTCCAGGAAGTGCCCGGACAACCGGGACAGCAGCCGCCACTGATGATCCATGCGGGACTGCGTGGCCCAGCCGATCAGGATCATGAAGACGGGGATGAGCGGCAGGGTGGCGACGATGATCGCCGCCGAGACCCAGTCCTCCGTCACGATCCGGGCGAGTACCGCCACCGGTACGACCACCGCGAGCCCCAGCTGGGGAAGATAGCGGGAGAAGTAGTCGTCCAGGGCGTCGACTCCACGGGTCGCCAGCGCGACGAGGGAGCCGGTCCGTTGTCCGCTCAGCCAGCCGGGCCCCAACGCGACCGCGCGCTCCAGCAACCGCCCCCGCAGCTCCGACTTCACCGCGGCACTCGCGCGATGAGCGCCAAGCTCGGTCAGCCAGGAGACCAGCGCGCGTCCCGCTGCGACGGCCGCCAACAGCAGCAGGGGAGTACGGAGTTCAGCGACCGGCATCCCGTGCTGGAAAGCGCCGACCACCACTTCGGCGATGAGCATCGCCTGGGCGATGACCAGCGCCGCCCCGACGGCACCCAGGCCGACGACCGCGACCAGGAAGAGGCGGGTGGCACGGGCGTATCGGAGCAGACGCGGATCGATTGGTTTCACGTGAAACACACCTCAGTGCGCGGCTTCGGCGATGTGCTGCGTTCCGATGCGCTTGCGGAACACCCAGTAGGTCCAGCCCTGGTAGAGCAGGACGAGCGGGGTGGCGATCGCCGCGAGCCAGGTCATGATCTTCAGGGTGTAAGGGCTCGACGAGGCGTTGGTGACCGTGAGGCTCCAGTCCCCGTTGAGCGACGACGGCATCACGTTCGGGAAGAGCGAGAGGAAGAGCATCGCCACGGCGGCCACGATCGTGACTCCGGAGAGCGCGAACGACCAGCCCTCGCGTCCGGCCTGGTTCGCCACCAGGGCGGCGACCAGTGCGGCCACGGCCACGATCAGCGCGACCAGGCTCTTGCCGTCGCCGCTGTCGACCTGGGTCCACAGCAGGAAGACCAGCGCGAGTGCGGCGGTGACGAGACCGACCCGAAGGGCCAGCTTCCGTGCCCGCTCCCGGATGTCGCCCACCGTCTTGAGGGCCGTGAACACCGCTCCGTGGAAGGTGAACAGGGTCAGGGTGACGAGACCGCCGAGGAGGGCGTAGGGGTTGAGCAGGTCCCAGAAGGTGCCGACGTACTCGAAGTTCTTGTCGATCTTCACGCCCCGGACGATGTTGCCGAAGGCGACGCCCCACAGGAACGCCGGGATAAGCGATGTCCAGAAGATCGCGGTCTCCCAGTTGCGCTGCCAGTTCTCCTCGGGCCGCTTGGCTCGGTACTCGAAGGCGACACCTCGGATGATCAGGCAGACCAGGATGACCAGCAGCGGCAGATAGAAGCCGGAGAAGAGGGTCGCGTACCACTCGGGGAAGGCGGCGAAGGTCGCGCCGCCCGCGGTGAGCAGCCAGACCTCGTTGCCGTCCCAGACGGGCCCGATCGTGTTGATCAGGACCCGCTTCTCGGGCCGGTCACGGGCGAGCAGCTTGGTGAGGATGCCGACCCCGAAGTCGAAGCCCTCCAGGAAGAAGTAGCCGGTCCACAGGACGGCGATGAGGACGAACCAGACGTCGTGCAGTTCCATGACTCGATCTCCCTCGGCCTAGTACGAGAAGGCCATCGGCTTGTCGGCGTCACGGGAGTCGCCGCCGATCTTCGTGGGCGGGTTGAGGTCGGCTTCGGTGAGCTCCGGCGGGCCGGCCTTCACGTACTTCACGAGCAGCTTGACCTCGACCACGGCGAGGACGGCGTACAGCGCGGTGAAGGTGAGCATCGAGGTGAGGACCTCGGCCTGGGAGACACCGGGGGAGACCGCGTGCCTGGTCTGCAGGACGCCGTAGACGACCCAGGGCTGTCGGCCCATCTCGGTGAAGATCCAGCCCCAGGAGTTGGCGATCAGCGGGAAGCCGAGGGTCCAGATGGCCACCAGCCAGTAGAGCTTGCCGAGCTTGGGGCTCAGGGCCCTGTTGCGGAAGAGGACCAGATGCGGCACCTCGTCCTCGCCCACCCTCAGATGCTGCGGCAGCATGAACTTCTTGCGGGTCAGCCAGAGTCCCGCCAGGCCGATCGCGAAGGAGGCCATACCGAAGCCGATCATCCAGCGGAACGCCCAGAAGGTGACCGGGATGATGGGACGGTAGTCGCCGGGGCCGTATTTCTGCTGCTCGGCCTTGTTGGTGTCGTTGATGCCGGGCACGTACGAGTTGAAGTTGTCGTCGGCGAGGAACGACAGCAGGCCGGGGACCGACAGTTCGACGGTGTTGTGGCCCTTGCTGACGTCGCCGTAGGCGAAGATCGAGAACGGCGCCGACTTTTCGCCGTCCCACAGCGCCTCGGCGGCGGCCATCTTCATGGGCTGCTGCTTGAACATGACCTTGCCGAGGGTGTCGCCGCTGATCGCGGTGAGCAGGCCGGCGATGACCACGGTGACCAGGCCCAGCCGCAGCGAGGTCTTCATCACCCGGATGTGCTTCTTGCGGAACAGATGGAAGGCGGCGATGCCGACCATGAACGCGCCGCCGGTCAGGAAGGACGCGGAGAGCGTGTGGAAGGCCTGGGCGAGTGCGGTGTTCTGGGTCAGCACGTGCCAGAAGTCGGTGAGTTCGGCACGGCCCTTGGCCTTGTTGATGCGATAACCGACCGGGTGCTGCATCCAGGAGTTGGCCGCGAGGATGAAGTACGCGGACAGGATGGTGCCGATCGACACCATCCAGATGCAGGCCAGATGGATCCTCTTCGGCAGCTTGTCCCAGCCGAAGATCCACAGGCCGATGAAGGTCGACTCGAAGAAGAAGGCGATCAGGGCCTCGAAGGCGAGTGGAGCGCCGAAGATGTCACCGACGAAGCGCGAGTAGTCGGACCAGTTCATGCCGAACTGGAACTCCTGCACGATGCCCGTGACCACACCCATGGCGATATTGATCAGGAAGAGCTTGCCCCAGAACTTCGTCGCCCTGAGGTACTTCTCGTTCTCCGTCCGCACCCAGGCGGTCTGCAGGCCGGCCGTGAGGGCCGCGAGCGAGATCGTCAGCGGGACGAAGAGAAAGTGGTAGACGGTGGTGATACCGAACTGCCATCGCGCCAGCGTCTCCGGCGCCAGAGCCAGGTTCACGTCGCCGCTCCTTACACGCGCTTGTGAAAGCGTTCACATTCACAAGCAATTATGCAGCATGCCTGTTCGGCACCCTAGGGGCGGGGGGGTCCCTGGTCCGGACCGACCGTCCCACCAGGGAGGACCCGGTCGGCCCATGGCATGCACAGGGCGCCTTGGTTCCACGTGAAACCAAGACACCCCGGACCGATCCGCGGCAGCCGCCGGCTGCCGTACAGCGCTACAGCTCCTTGCGGAAACCCTCCGCCACCTTCACGAAGATGTCGTTCGCCTCCGTCTCCCCGACCGTCACCCGCACACCCTCGCCGGGGAACGGCCGCACCACCACACCGTGCTGCTCGCAGGCCTGGGCGAACGCGACCGTCTGCTCCCCCAGCCGCAGCCACACGAAGTTGGCCTGGGTCTCGGGCACCGTCCAGCCCTGCGCGCGCAGCGCGTCGACGACGCGGTTGCGCTCACCGACCAGCGAGCCGACCCGGCCCAACAGCTCGTCCTCGGCGCGCAACGAGGCGATCGCCGCCTCCTGCGCCAGCTGGCTCACGCCGAACGGCACCGCCGTCTTGCGCAGCGCCGCGGCCACCGGCTCATGGGCGATCGCGAAGCCGACCCGCAGACCGGCGAGGCCGTACGCCTTGGAGAAGGTGCGCAGCACACAGACGTTCGGGCGCTCGCGGTACAGCTCCACGCCGTCCGGGACCTCGGGGTCGCGGATGAACTCGCGGTAGGCCTCGTCCAGGACGACCAGCACATCGCTCGGCACCCGGTCGAGGAACCGCTCCAGCTCGGCCCGCTTCACGACGGTGCCGGTGGGGTTGTTGGGGTTGCAGACGAAGATCAGCCGCGTGCGGTCGGTGATCGCGTCCGCCATGGCGTCCAGGTCGTGGACGTCACCCGGCGTCAGGGGGACCTGCACCGACTTCGCGCCGCTGATCTGCGTGATGATCGGGTACGCCTCGAAGGACCGCCAGGCGTAGATGACCTCGTCGCCGGGGCCGGAGGTCGCCTGGATCAGCTGCTGGGCGACGCCGACCGAGCCGGTGCCGGTGGCCAGGTGGGAGAGCGGGACGCCGAAACGGTCGGACAGCTCGTCCATCAGGCCCGTACAGGCCATGTCCGGGTAGCGGTTGAAGGACGAGACGGCTGCCGTGACCGTCTCCAGCACGCCGGGCAGCGGCGGATACGGGTTCTCGTTGGAGGACAGTTTGTAGGCCACCGGGCCGCCGGCCGCGGCACCCGCGGCGGAAGCCGCGGACTGGATACCGCGCCCCGGCTTGTAGGTGGGGATACCCTCCAGCTCGGCGCGCAGCTTGGGGCTTGTCTCGCTCACCGCAGTCCTCCTCGTCGGCGTCCAATACTCCTCACCTTATGAGGATTGGACGCCCCTGCGAACAGCTGGGAGCCAACCCCATCCGTCACACAGGCATCAGGGGCATCACCGTACGAAGCCAGACGAATCCGGGGGCGCGGGCCGCATATATCTGTGCGCCGGTGGCTCACGCCCTGGCGCGCATCACCCGTGCAGGTGAGTTGAGACCTCTTCGAGACATCGAGTACTTGGCAGGCCCATGCGTGTCGACAAGTCACGTAGTGCCATTGGATCGTTCAACTGCCTTTCTTTCACAGGTAGTTGACGTTAAATGACCTTGCAGAAACGTGCCTGTCAACGCGTGCATATGCGTCCGCCCTACCCCACCGCATGAGCCCTACTATCGGCTCGCCATGACAGCAGCAGGGAAGCACCAGGTGAGCCGCGCGGAAACCTCCCGTCGAGGCAGCCGGCCGGGCCGGGCGGGCATCAGAGACGTGGCCGCCGCCGCCGGAGTCTCCATCACGACCGTCTCCGACGCCCTGAACGGCAAGGGCAGGCTCCCGGACGCCACCCGCCGCCATGTCCGTGAGGTCGCCGACCGGTTGGGCTATCGCCCGTCGGCCGCGGCCCGAACCCTCCGTACCGGAAAGTCGGGCCTCATCGGCCTGACCGTGACGACGTACGGGGATGAACCTTTCACCTTCACCGAGTTCGCGTACTTCGCGGAGATGGCGAGAGCCGCCACCTCCGCCGCGCTCGCCCGCGGCTACGCGCTGGTGATCCTGCCGGCGACCTCGCGCCACGACGTGTGGTCGAACGTCGCCCTGGACGGCACGGTCGTCATCGACCCGTCCGACCAGGACCCGGTGGTCAGCGAGCTGGTCCGGCAGGGGCTGCCGGTCGTCTCCGACGGCCGCCCGGCCGGCGCCCTGCCGGTCACCGCGTGGGTCGACAACGACCACGAGGCCGCCGTGCTCGGGATCCTCGACCACCTCGCCGACGCCGGCGCCCGCCGGATCGGTCTGCTGACCGGGACGACGACCGACACGTACACCCATCTGTCGACGACGGCGTATCTGCGCTGGTGCGAGCGCGTCGGCCAGGACCCGGTGTACGAGGCGTATCCGGCGCACGACCCGTGCGCGGGGGCCGTCGCCGCCGACCGGCTGCTGGCGCGTCCGGACCGACCGGACGCGGTCTACGGACTGTTCGACCCGAACGGCACCGACCTGCTCGCCGCCGCCCGCCGCTACGGTCTGCGCGTACCGGACGACCTGCTTCTGGTCTGCTGCAGCGAGTCGACCGTGTACGCGAACACCGAACCGCCCATCACGACACTCTCACTGAAGCCCCGTCGCATCGGCACGGCGGTCGTGCAGCTCCTCATCGACGCGATCGAGGGGGTCGAATCGGACCAACCGGTCGAGCAGGTGATACCGACGGAGCTGATCGTGCGCACCTCGTCACAACGACGGGCCCCGCGCACGACGGTCAGCCCCCCGCGATCGCCCGAAGAGGGGTAGAACAAGCGCTGTCAGCAGCGGTCGAAGCCCTGCCCAATCGGGGCGAATGCCGCGGTGAACTGGACTCTTGCGCCGATTCACCACCCCTGGGTCATCACATGGCGCGATCGGCATTCCTATGATGGGCCCACGACACCGCGGGCCGCTGCGACCAGGCAGTCCCAAGCGGTGCAGATGCGGCGCGATGGTGGAGGGGTCTGATGACTCAGGGGGCCGGTCAGGGACCCGAGGCGGAGCGGACGGCGACGTTGCGCGACTTCCGGGTGCCCGCGTACGTCCACGAGACCGGTCCGTACGGCCACAGCACGCACCCCGGCGATGTCGTACCGGCACATGAGGAGGCGTACCCCGAGGGGTACACGCCGACCGAGCGGGATCTGCCCGTCGTGGGCCCCGGTGACACGCTCCAGGTGCCCGTCGACCCGACGGCCCAGGGCGTTCCGCAGCAGGCGGACGGCGTGGGCCCGCTCTATGTCGTCGGGGACGTGCACGGCTACCTCGACGAACTGGTGGCCGCCCTCCAGGAACAGGGTCTGATCGACTCCGCCGGGAACTGGTGCGCGGGCACGGCCCGGCTGTGGTTCCTCGGCGACTTCACCGACCGCGGTCCCGACGGCATCGGTGTCATCGACCTGGTGATGCGGCTGTCCGCCGAGGCGGCCGCGGCCGGCGGCTACTGCAAGGCGCTCATGGGCAACCACGAGCTGCTGCTGCTCGGCGCCAAGCGCTTCGGCGACACCCCCGTCAACTCCGGCGCGGGCACCGCCACCTTCCAGGCGGCCTGGCTGCTCAACGGCGGCCAGAAGACCGACATGGACCGGCTCCAGGACCACCACCTCCAGTGGATGGCCCGCCTGGACGCCGTCGAGGAGGAGGACGGCTATCTGCTCGTCCACTCGGACACCACCGCCTACCTCGACTACGGCGACTCGATCGAGGCGGTCAACGACACCGTCCGCGAGACGCTCACCCGCAACGACGCGGACGAGTGCTGGGATCTGTTCCGCAAGTTCACCAAGCGCTTCTCCTTCCGCGACGAGGGCGGCGCGGACGCCGTACGCTCCCTGCTGGATACGTATGGCGGCACCCGCATCGTTCACGGTCACAGCCCGATCCCCTATCTGCTGGGCGAGGTCGGCTCCGAGGACGGCGAGGAGCGCTCCGAGCCGTTGATCGAGGGACCGCACGTCTACGCGGACGGTCTGGCCATCGCGATGGACGGCGGGGTGACCATGGCCGGAAAGCTGCTGGTCCAGCAACTTCCCCTGGATATCTGAGCGTTCTGCGGGCAGACGACCTCCGCGGCGGAACAGCGACAAACGACGCAGGCCAGGGGCCAATTTCTTCAAACCCCCTGTCACCGTGTGCCGTCCCCGCTCTACCATCGGCTTATCCGTAGCAGGCTCCCCTCCGTTTCTGCCCGACGGCTCGTTGGCATGCGAGCCCCAAGCCCTACGGAGCATCGGGGGATGCACATGAACAGCGTTCCGCAGCACCTGCTGAGCGAGGACCGCCAGGAATACGAGCGGGTCCTCGATGAGGCGCTGCGCTCCGCCCCAAACCGCCCGGAGCTGGCCACCGTCGGCCAGCGGCTCAACCCCGAACAGCTGCGCACCATGGCGCTGAACGCCACCGCGATCATCACGGTGGCCGCCGCGACCGAGTACCAGCACTATGTGAAGGTCCGTGAGGAACTGCGCCACCCGGCGTCGTCCACCCCCGCCTCCACCCGTGAATCCGGCTCCTCGGAGCCGGGCACGGGGGCGCTGGGGCTCGCGGCCACCCTCGGCGAGGGCGCCGAGTCGGCCGGCGCGGGCGCCGTCGCCGTCGCCGCCGTTCTCGCCCCCGTCCTCGCCGGAACGGCCGCGGCGATCTTCCTGCTCGTCGGCTACATCATCAGGTCCCTCGCCCCCAAACAGGTGTTCGGCAAGACGATGATCACGGCGGGCTGGGTGTTCGGCGCCATGACCGCGGTCGCGATCGTCGTCGCCTGCGTGGGGCTCCTGCTCACCGCCCTGCGCAACCGGCCCGCTCTGGAGTCCGGCCCGTACGGCGAACTGAGCGGGGAGGTCTCCCGCGCCAGGGAAGCCTGGCGCGAGGCGCTTCTGGAGCGCGGTGTCCTGCCGTTCCTGCGGGATGCGCTGGCCAACCCCGGCGCCGCCGAGGCACTGCACACTCCGGCACCGTCGGCACCGACCGGCCGTATGCCGCACCTCGGCTACGACCGACCGGGCTTCACCAGCCCGGACGACGGCCCGGCCCGAGGACCGCGACCGAGTTTCTCCAGCCCGGACTACACCAGTCCGGACTTCGGGGGCCCGGAGCACCAGCCGGAGTAGGGCTCGGCTTGCGCTCTCCGCCACGGGCCCCCTCCGGGGCGGCTCCCTCGGCGGAGCGCAAGCCGAACGCAACCGCTGGGCCGTACGGTTCTCGTTCCTCTCCCGGCTTCCGCCGTGCTCGCGGCGGATGTTCCGGGAGATCTTCATGCCGGGGACATGCGCCGCTGTTCCGGTCTGCCGTCCCTCGCCGGTATTCCTGGCCGGCCGTCCCCGCCGGTACCTCTCGCCTGCCGTCCCCGCCGGTGTCTCCGCGCGGCTCCGAACGAGTGGACTCGCCGGTACATGATCGGAAGGTGGGTCTGTGCGACAAGTCGCCAATGGTGATGTTGCCCTCCGAGCCCATGACCGGAAGAGGCCCTCCCACATGCGACATACCCCCCATCGCCGGCTGCTCGCCGCACTGCTGTTCGTGGCGTGTGCCCTGGTCTCCATGACAACCGCTCCCGCCTCGGCCGCCCGGGCCGCGGGCGTCGACCGGCACTGCCGGCACGACTGCCCCCGGGGCGGTCTCGGCCCCGAGGTGACCGCCCGGCTGGACCGGACGATCGAGGACGTCCGACGGCAGGCCGGCATCCCCGGGGTCGTCGTCGGGCTGTGGATGCCGGGCAAGGGAAGCTACGTCCGTGCCACGGGGGTCGCCGACACGGCCACCCACCGGCCGATGACCCCCGACGTCTTCGTGCGGATCGGCAGTGAGACCAAGACCTTCACGGTCACCGCGCTGCTCGAACTCGTCGACGACCATCGGATCCGGCTGGACGACCCGATCTCCCGCTACGTCCGCGGTGTGCCGGACGGTCGCCGGATCACCCTGCGTCAGCTCGCCGAGATGCGCAGCGGCCTCTTCCCCTACACCGCCGATCCGGACTTCGTCCACGACCTGTTGAGCGACCCGCAGCGCTCCTTCACCCCGCGTGAAGTGCTCGCGTACGGCTTCAAGCACAAGAACACCTTCGCGCCGGGCACGCAGTTCGAGTACTCGAACACCAACCTCGTCCTGCTCGGCCTGGTGGTCGAGAAGGTCAGCGGTCAGCGGCTCGCCGACTTCATCGACGAGCGGGTGCTGGGACCGGCCCGGCTGCACCGCACCCTGCTCCCGCAGGGCCCGGAGTTCCCCGAACCCCATCCGCGCGGCTACACCAACCAGACGCTGACCGGCGCGGTCGCCGACTCCACGGACTGGAACCCCAGTTGGGCCTGGGCGGCCGGCGCGATGATCTCCGACCTGCACGACCTGCGTCGCTGGGCGAGGATCGTCGCCACCGGAACCCTGCTCAGCCCCGAAACCCAGGCACAGCGGCTCAGGACGCTGCCGACCGGATTTCCCGGCACCAGCTACGGCCTGGGCATCTTCGAGACCGGCGGGTGGATCGGACACAACGGCTCCATCCCGGGCTACGAGACGGTGACCGTGTATCTCCCCTCTCAGCAGGCCACGTTGGTCGTCATGATCAACACGGACATCACCAGCCAGGGCCAGGAGCCGTCCTCACTCCTCGCCCGGGCGATCACTCAGATCGTCACCCCGAACAACGTCTACGACGGCGGGGCCACCGCGGGCTAGGCGTGGGGTCCGGCGGGGGCGGCCGGGGAGGGGTGCCGGCACCGGTGCTGCTGCCGGTGCCGGTGCCGGTGCCGGTGCCGGTGCTGCTGTCTGTCCCGGTGCCGGTGGGACGCCGTTCCGGAGACCGAAGTCTCCTGGAACGGCGCTCTCTTCATGGACGTCGGCTTCAGCCCTGAGAGCTTGAAACACGATCTTGTGGAAGTGACATTGTCCCGTCGCCCCGGAGTCGGACCGGATCGCATGACCCGCTACGGACGGGCTACGAGCTGATCATTTCCCGATGCCGTGGGCCAGGAGGCTCTCGGCGGTGTCGGCGATGGTGTCCTCGATGGGACGGGCCTGCCACCCGAGGAGGCGTTCTGCCTTGGCGGCGGTGGCGTCGAGGTCCCGGCCGAGTTGGTGCCTCAGCAGGCGCAGTTCCGGGTTCACGGCGCCCAGGGCGCGTGCCAGCCACACGGGCAGTTCACGGGTCGGGGCCTTCGCGGCGCGCTCACCCAGGCGATCGCGCAGGATGCGCGCGATGTCGACGACGCGCAGGCTGTGCCCGGCGATGGCGAGGAAACGCTCGCCGGCGGCGGCTGGATCGGTCATCGCGCGCAGGTGCAGATCCGCGACGTCACGCACGTCGACGAAGCCCATCCCGAAGGGAGGGCACGCGGGAACCCGTCCCTCCAGCATTCTGCGCACCAGCCGCAGAGAGGGCGGGTCGTCCGGTCCGAGCAGCGGTCCGAGGATCCCGACGGGATGAACCGCCGCCAGTTCCAGTACTCCGCCTTCTTCTTCGACGAACTGCCAGGCAGCGCGTTCGGCGAGTGTCTTTGACCGTTGGTAGGGCGGAATGTCGCTGTCGACGTCGGTCCAGTCCTCCTCGGCGAACGGTGTCGACCTGTGGGGGTGACCGATCCCTACGGCACCGAAGGCGCTGGTCAGGACGGTCCGACGGACGCCCGCGTCACGGGCGGCGCGCAGCACCCGCAGGACGCCCTCGCGTGCCGGGATCACCAACTCGTCACCGTTCGCAGGGGTGTTGCGCAGGGTCGGCGAGGCGACATGGAGGACGAACTCGCAGTCGGCCACGGCGTCCTTCCAGCCCTCGGGATGTTCGAGATCGGCGCGTACGACCGTCAGTCGGTCGTCGTCGAACGGTGTGGCCGCGTGCAGCCAGGACCGCAGCGCCGGCTCGCGCCGTAGGTCGCGGACGGTGGTGCGGACGGTGTGCCCGACTTCGAGCAGCCGCAGGACGCACCAGCTCCCGACGAATCCCGTCCCTCCGGTTACCAGTACCTGTGCCATCTCTTGTCTCCTCAGCTCATGACTCGTGCATCAACTCGTGCATCAAGGGGTGCCGGAACGCGCGGGGCAGAACGCCTCTGGGCAGCGGCTACGCTGCTTCCGAGGAGGACGTGGCCGATCATGATCGGGTAGAGCCGAGTGCCATGCTCGCGATCGACCTGCTCCTGGTGAGACCTCTGCGAGCCCCGCCGGCGCCTACGGCGATCGCCATGACGTTCCCGGCGAGCATCACGCCCTGCGCGCCGAAGGTGTGGAACACGATCAGGCCGTTGTCGACGTCGGCGTCGGAGCCCTGGAACACACCCACGAGCGAGACCCCACTCCGGCGAGGACGGCGAGGACGGCGATGGCGGCCGGGCGGGGGCCCTTGTGCAGGTCGAACAGGAGGAGCACGCCGACGATGACGATCAGGAGCATGGCGTAGGCCACCCAGCCGGTGTCCATGACGGCGCCGAGGGGGGTGTGGGCGACCTGCCCGAACGCGGTCTGTGTCGGGGCCGGTCAGGCCCAGGTGGCTGACCCAGTTGTAGAGGGGCGAGTACGGCGGGTCCTGCCATGCGGAGGCGGTGACGAACTCTGCGAGCCAGAACACGAGCGGGCCAGCAGGATGAGCAGGGCTCCGGCGCGGGCCGGGGCGCCCGAGCGGACGATCGGGTTCATGCCAGGGCCATACCGGGGACGCGCTGACGGATGGCCTCCATCTCGGCCTCGTCGGAGACCCCCTGCCAGTCGTACCGGGGGGTGTACGGCGCCTCCAGGGCGCGCACCTCCTCGTCGGTGAGCTCGATGTCGAGGGAGGCCACGGCTTCGTCGATCTGCCTGATCGAGCCGGCGCCTACCAGGGGCGCGGTGACGACGGGCTGGCGTCGCAGCCAGGCGAGCGCGACCTGGGCACGGCTGACGCCGTGGGCGTGCGCCACCTGCCCGACCGCGTCGACGATCGCGCGGTCGGACACCTCCTGCGCGGGCGAGTAGAGCAGGTCCGCATAGGCGCCGTCCGTCTCGGAGCGCACCGTCGACCTGGCTTCGTCCCACGCGCGGGCGAGGCGGCCGCGGGCCAGTGGCGACCAGATGATCGTGCCGACACCCTCGTCCAGGCACAGCGGGATCATCTCCCGCTCCTCCTCGCGGGCGAGCAGGTTGTAGTGGTTCTGCAGGGACACGAACCGTGCCCAGCCGTACTGCTTCTGCAGGTGCAGCGCCTTCGCGAACTCCCAGGCGTGCATGGACGAGGCGCCGAGATAGCGCACCTTGCCGACCCGCACGAGGTCACTGAGCGCCTCAAGCGTCTCCTCCCACGGGGTTGCGTGGTCGTTGCGGTGGATCTGGTAAAGGTCGATGTAGTCGGTTCCCAGACGGCGCAGGGAGTGGTCGACCTCGGTCATGACCGCCTTGCGCGACAGTCCTCGTCCGTTCGGTCCCAGCCGCATCGGATGGCGCAGTTTGGTGGCGATCACCACGGCGTCCCGGTCGGCGAAGTCCTTCAGCGCGCGGCCGAGGATCTCCTCGCTGGAACCGTTGGAGTACATGTTCGCGGTATCGAAGAAGTTGATGCCCGCCTCCAGGGCGTGCCTGATGAGCGGGCGCGCGTGCTCCTCGCCCTTCGACCAGACGGGGTGCCCGCGGTCGGGCTCGCCATAGGTCATCGCGCCGATCGCGACCGGGGACACGTCGAGGCCGGTCATGCCGAGCTTGATGTATCGCATGTCGCTCCTTAAAGTATGTGGAGAGCTCTCCGAATAACGTAATGGAGAACTCTCCACTTATCAAGGTGAGGTCCTGTGGTCCGCTCAGACGCCCGTGAGAACAGGGCGCGCATCCTCGCCGCCGCCCGCGAATCACTCACCGCGGACGGCAGCACCTCGATGAACCAGATCGCCCAGCGCGCCGGAGTCGGCGCCGGCACCCTGTACCGCAACTTCCCCACCCGCGAGGCACTGGTCCTCGCCGTCTACCAGGACGAGGTCACCCGCATCACCGCCACCGGGCCCGATCTGCTGGCCCGGATGCCGCCGCTGGAAGCGCTCCGCCACTGGACGACGAACCTCGTCGAGGCGATGCGCAGGAAGCACGGCCTCGGCGACGCGCTCAGCCCCGGCGCGCACCAGGCGATCAGCGAGCAGAGCTACGGGCCGGTCATTGGCGCGATCACCGAGATCCTCGACGCCGGCAAGCGGGACGGGAGCATCCGAGCGGACGCTGACCCCGGCGACTTCCTCCAGCTCACCGGCGCGCTCTGGCGTGCCGCTTCCAGCCCCGAAGACCGCGCTCCCCGCATGCTTGCGCTCATCCTCGACGGACTCCGCACGCACCGATAGAAGCCGCCCCTCTTCGTGTTGGTGACTGGCACGCCATTCGGCCGAGAGGACCCTTGAGTACGCCGAGCGGTTCAATGCCCACCACGACGAGGCAAGGTTCCACGAGGACGCGAACTACGCCCGCCGGCAGCGCTTTTGAACCCATTACCGGAGACCCGGAAGCCTGCTACGAGACCTGGGCTGGTTACCGGTCAGGCGACGACCAGGCATGCAAGGTGTCCGACACGGGGGAAGACTCCGGCTTCGACGACTGGAAAGAACCTCAGGTCGACGACGGAGCAGGGCAGCCCGCGACTCCGCCATGAGGTGGGGGCTGCCCCGCAAGACAACGGCTAGTCCGCCAGCGGCAAGTACACCCGGTTCCCGCTCGCCGCGAACTCCTTCGACTTCTGCGCCATGCCGTCCTCGATCTCCTCCCGGCTCCCGCCGTGCTCACGGCGGATGTCCTGGGAGATCTTCATCGAGCAGAACTTCGGCCCGCACATCGAGCAGAAGTGGGCCGTCTTGGCCGGCTCCGCGGGGAGGGTCTCGTCGTGGAACTCCCGTGCCGTGTCCGGGTCCAGAGCGAGGTTGAACTGGTCCTCCCACCGGAACTCGAAGCGAGCGTCGGACAACGCGTCGTCCCAGTCCTGCGCACCCGGGTGGCCCTTGGCGAGGTCGGCCGCATGGGCGGCGATCTTGTAGGTGATGACGCCGGTCTTGACGTCGTCCCGGTTGGGCAGGCCCAGGTGCTCCTTGGGCGTCACGTAGCAGAGCATCGCCGTGCCCCACCAGGCGATCATCGCGGCGCCGATGCCCGAGGTGATGTGGTCGTACGCGGGCGCGACGTCCGTCGTCAGCGGGCCGAGCGTATAGAACGGGGCTTCATCGCAGATCTCCTGCTGAAGTTCGATGTTCTCCTTGATCTTGTGCATCGGGACATGTCCCGGGCCCTCGATCATCGTCTGTACGTGGAAACGCTTGGCGATCGTGTTGAGTTCCCCGAGCGTCCTCAACTCCGCGAACTGTGCCTCGTCGTTGGCGTCCGCGATCGAACCGGGCCTCAGACCGTCGCCGAGCGAATACGTGACGTCGTAGGCGGCGAGGATCTCGCAGAGTTCCTCGAAGTTCTCGTAGAGGAAGCTCTCCTTGTGGTGTGCGAGGCACCAGGCCGCCATGATCGAGCCTCCGCGCGAGACGATGCCCGTCTTGCGGTTGGCGGTGAGCGGCACGAACGGCAGTCGGACGCCCGCGTGGACGGTCATGTAGTCCACGCCCTGCTCGGCCTGTTCGATGACCGTGTCCTTGTAGATCTCCCAGGTCAGTTCCTCGGCACGGCCGTCGACCTTCTCCAGGGCCTGGTAGAGCGGCACGGTGCCGATGGGGACGGGGGAGTTGCGCAGCACCCATTCGCGGGTGGTGTGGATGTTGCGGCCGGTGGACAGGTCCATGACTGTGTCGGCGCCCCAGCGGGT
This sequence comes from Streptomyces sp. NPDC005648, assembly GCF_040605395.1. NCBI lineage: Bacteria > Bacillati > Actinomycetota > Actinomycetes > Kitasatosporales > Streptomycetaceae > Streptomyces > Streptomyces sp. NPDC005648. The sequence goes on from NZ_JBEXCS010000030.1 coordinate 59,985, forward strand.
CGCCCAGGTCATCTTCTCCACCTCCTCCTCGATGGAGGACGTCACCGCGGAGTTGCCGATGTTGGCGTTCACCTTCACCAGGAACCGCTTGCCGATGATCATCGGCTCGATCTCCGGGTGATTGACGTTCGCCGGCAGCACCGCACGGCCCGCCGCGATCTCCTCGCGTACGACTTCCGGCGCGACGTTCTCCCGTACGGCCACGAACTCCATCTCGGGCGTGATCTCACCCCGACGTGCGTACGCCAGTTGCGTCACCGCCCCGCCGTCCCGGCTTCGGCGCGGCAGGCGAGGCCGACCGGGGAAGACCGCGTCGAGGTTGCGCAGGTCGCCTCCCCGCGGAGAGGTGTGCTTGATGCCGTCGTCCTCGGGACGGACCGGGCGGCCCGCGTACTCCTCGGTGTCACCGCGGGCGATGATCCAGTTCTCCCGCACCGGAGTGAGGCCCCGACGGACATCCGTCTCGGCAAGCGGATCGGTGTACGGGCCCGAGGTGTCGTAGAGCGTGACCGACTGCCCGTTGGTGAGATGCACCTGGCGGACCGGCACCCGCAGGTCGGGGCGCGAACCCTCGACGTACGCCTTGTGCCAGCCGATGGACTTCCCGGCCTCGCCGTTCTGAGTGGAGGCAGGCGTGCGTGCGTCCTTGATGGTCATGAGACCTACTCCCTACGCCGGCATTACCCGGTAACAGGTTCAGCGGTCGACGCAGCGGCTTCCATCTGTCGATGTTTCGTGGTCCGTGGCGAACATCACCCGAGTTCGGTGATGTTCCACGTGAAACATCGCTGGGACGGAGGTCAGCGCCCTCTCAGCCCGGTGCTCCGAGCTCCCGCGTGTGCAAAGGTGCCTCCACGCTAGCGTCAATTCGGGCGCGCTGAACAGAGGGCCCCTGTCGTTCTTGCGATGATCGGGCGGTGACCACCACGCATCAGCCCCCGTATCCGCCACCGGAGCCGCCCCGCCGGCCCGGCCCCGGAAGCGCCGACGGCCGCGCTCCCGGCGCGGGCTACGAGCAGAGGCACGGCTATGGGCACACGTACGAACAGGGCGGCGGGCAGGGGCCCTCGGGCTCCGGGCACGCCGGTCCTGGGCACGCGGGTCCTGGGCATGCCGGTCCTGGGCACCTCGGTCATGCGCAGGGAGAGCACGCGCACGCAGACCATGGGCACGGAGATGGGCACGGTGTGCCAGGACACGGCGCCCAAGGGCACGGCCTTCAGGGGCACAGCGGTCATGGATCCGGCTCCGGGGGCGGCCACGGCCACAGTCACAGCCATGGCCCGGCGGCACCCGTCTCCAAGCATCTGCGCAAGGTCATCGCGGCGATCCTCATCCCGTTCGCCGCGGCCGTCGTGGTCGGGCTTGTGATGCTGTGGCCAGGTGGGGCCCCGGGGCATCAACGCACGGGGGTGGGTTTCGACCGGCAGACCCAGCAGGCGACCGTCACCAAGGTCGTGAGCGTGAGCTGCAAGTCCGTCAACGCTTCTGGCGGAAGCTCGACCGGCGATACGTCCGTCGGTGGGAGCTCCTCCCCCCAGAAACTGTCCGACAACGCCTGCAAGAAGGCGACGGTCCGCGTCGACAGCGGCAAGGACAAGGGCCGTACGTTCACCGAGATCGTGCAGCCCGACCAGTCCCGGCAGCTGCACGAGGGCGAGAAGGTCGTGGCGGCCTACGAGCCCTCGGCCCCCAAGGACCTGCAGTACTCGGTCACCGACGTCAACCGGCGCTTCCCGATGGCGCTGCTCGCCGGTATCTTCGCGGTCGCCGTCGTGATCGTCGGCCGGTTGCGGGGCGTGATGGCACTGGTCGCGCTCGCGATCAGCTTCCTGATCCTCAACTTCTTCATTCTGCCCGCGATCCTGCAGGGCTCGAACCCGCTGCTCGTGGCGGTGATCGGGTCGAGCGCCATCATGCTGATCGCCCTCTACATGTGCCACGGTCTGTCGGCACGGACCTCCGTGGCGGTCCTGGGCACGTTGATCTCGCTGGTGCTGATCGGTGTGCTCGGCTCGCTGTTCATCGGCTGGGCGGCGCTCACCGGCAACACCGACGACAACACCGGCCTCATCCACGGTCTGTATCCGTCGATCGACATGAGCGGTCTGCTGCTCGCGGGCGTCATCATCGGCTCGCTGGGTGTCCTCGACGATGTGACGGTCACCCAGACATCGGCGGTGTGGGAGCTGCACGAGGCGAACCCGTCCACGGGCTGGCGCGGCCTGTACCGGGCCGGCATCCGCATCGGCCGCGACCACATCGCGTCCGTCGTGAACACCCTGGTGCTCGCCTACGCGGGTGCCGCTCTGCCATTGCTGCTGCTCTTCTCCATCGCGCAGAGCAGTGTGGGCACGGTCGCCAACAGCGAGCTGGTCGCGGAGGAGATCGTCCGCACCCTGGTGGGCTCGATCGGCCTGGTCGCCTCGGTACCGGTCACGACGCTGCTCGCGGCCTTGGTGGTCTCCGCGGACCGACCGGGACAGGGGACGACCACCGCAGTGGTGGGAGCGACGCCTGCTACGACGACCACGGCAGCGATTGGAGCCCCTGGCGGGGCGCCTGGAGCGCCTGGAGGACCTGGAGGACCTGGAGCGACAGTCGCCTCTGGCGCGGCAACCGCCCCGCCTCCGGCACGCACAGGAAAGGGCCGACGCCGGAAGCATTGAGTGCCGGGGGCGGCGGCGCTGGTGATTCTTGGCAGGCATCGGGCGCTGGTGTTTCTGGCCGGTCTCAGCCGCTGATAATTCTGGCGACCTTCGGGCGCTTGCCAGGCCTGAGGTGGTGGTGTTTCTGGCCGACCTCGGCTGCCGGTGATTCTTGGCGGGCTTGGGGTGGTGGGGTTTCTGGCGGACCTCCGCTGCTGGTGGTTCTCGGCGGGCCTCGTGGCGCAGTGGCGGGCGTGATGGCCTACTGGCCAACCTCGCGGGCCTGTTGCTCTCCGGGCGGCCCTGCCCGCACTCTCCGTCTGGCAGGGCCGACGGTGATTCTTGAGGGCCTTGACAGGTCTAGCAGGCTTGGCGGCAGGCCTGGTCCTCTCCCGACGGCGCCAAGCCACACTCTCCGTCCGGTAAGGCCGACGGTATTGGTGCCTCCCGGCGGACCCGCCTGCAGTGGCCGCCCTGGCATGCCTGGTGGTGTCGCCGCGTCCCGGCGAACCTGACGGGTACTGTCCCGGCGGCTGGGTGGGCCCCGGCCAGGCCTCGCCACCCGGGCAAGTCCTGACCGTCCTGGCAAGTCCTCGCCCACAACCAGTCCTCACCGTCCCGGCAAGTCCTCACCGCCTAACAAGTCCTAGCCCGCCCCAGCCAGCCCCGACCCTCCAGCCAGAGCCGCCCCGGCGGGCCCCCGCCTCCGACTCCCCAGAAGAAGCGTTCCTGCGAGCCCACGTGCCGCGCGGAAGCGTTACGCCAACTCCCGCTCGGCCGTGGATCAGCCGGCGCTCTGTTCCTCCGCCAGAATCCGGTCAAGGGCCTCGTCGAGGTGGGCGTCGAAGTCGCCGAATGCGCCTTCCTGGCCGAGCGGCACCAGTTTGTCCGTGCGGTCGAGGAAGGCGATGAGGGGTGCCGTCGATGAGCGGAACAGCGCCTGGTCGCGGCCGACCTGAAGCCGGATCAGGACCTCGCCCAGCGAGTCCGGGTCGACGGGCGAGACCCGCACATCCCCGTCCCCGGACGGCCGGCCCACCCCGTCGATCATCAGCTCCCGGCCGAACGCCCAGGTCACCGGGGCGTCGCCGGGCAGATGGAAGGTCAGCCGCACGGCGTAGGGATCACAGGTCTCGTACCGCAGCTCCACCGGAATACGGAACGAGAGCTCCTCGGACACGAGAAAGCTCATCATGACCTCTGCCTCTACGGACTCGGACTCGCGCATCGCCTACCCCGTCATGTGAAGCCGCTTGGCTGGGAATCATCCCCTGACACTGGTGAAATATTGCTGAACGTGCACGACAGATCACAAGGAGTGAGTTTTCAGATACTGATAGAGATCGCGAGAGTCCCCAGCAGGCGTCCGATCTCGCTCTGCAGCTGCCGCGCCGCCGACTCCAGTCGTTCGGACTGATGGGACGGAAGGGAAATGGCCATCGTCACAGCCGTCGCCCCCACGGTGATGGGAATCGCCGCGCAGACCGTCCCCAGCGCGTACTCCTGCCGCTCCATCACCGGATCCATCCGCCGCGCCCGCTCCAGCCGCCGCAGCAGGGTGTGGTTGTCACGCACCGTGTACGGGGTGATGGACTGCACCGGATAGCGCTCCAGGTGATCGCGGCGGGCGTCCTCGTCCAACTGGGACAGCAGGCACTGCCCGATCGCGTGCGCGTGGGCAGTCTCGCGGAAGTCGGCCCACTCCTCGACCGCGGGATTGCCCGGGGTGTCGGAGACGCACATGACCTCGATCTCGCCGTCCTGGTAGACGGCGTAGTACACGGGTACGCCGATCGCGTCGCGGAAACCCGCGAGCGCGTCGACCATCGTGCTGCGACGTTTCTGCTGGGCTCCGCTGCTGCCCAGCCGCTCGGCCGCGTCGCCGAGGAAGAACAGGCCCTTGTCGCGGCGCAGATAGCCCTCGTGCACGAGGGTGCGCAGCAGGTGGTACGCGGTGGGCAACGCCAGTCCGGTTTCCCGGGCGAGCTGTTTGGCCGGGGCTCCGTGCGGATGGTCGGCGACGCGCTCCAGCAGGCGCATGGCCCGCTGGACGGAGCCGATGAGCGTCGCGGAGTGCGGCTGCTCGGGAAGGGGGTCGGGGTGCGGGCGCGCGGCGGGTGGGGTGACCTGGCGCGCCGCGGGGGTGGCTGCCCGGGATGGCGGCGGTGTCGTCGTGCGGTCCTGCATCGCCGGGCCCGGCTGTTCGGGAGGCCTGATGTGCCCTGGGGGCGGGGCGGCGGCCTGCGTGGTGGGGGGTGAGTTGGGGGCAGTTGGTGCGATGGATGCGGTGGGTGCGGAGGGTGCGGTGTCTACCGTGGCCAAGGGGCACTCCCGAAGCGCGAGGGGGCAGCCCGTGCGGTGGGGAACACGGGGAGGGGGTGTACGCCGCTCACGGGGTCGTCCCCGCGACGAGTTCCGGACTCTATTCGCCCGCCACCGCCTGCGGACGGCCTGCCCGGAAAACTTCCCTCCCCCGAGGGAACAGGTGATTCCTGTTACCGGTCACCGGTTTCCCGCGTACCTCACCAGTCGCCGCGCGACGAGGAGCTCGAAGTGAACTTCCGTACGACGTAGATCAGTCCGCCGACCAGGGCGACGAAGACGAGCGCCTTGAAGAGCAGTCCGATGATGACGTGGAGAACGGTCATTATCAGCCCGCCGAACACGACCAGGGCGATGACCGGCACGGCGATCCACTTCACCCACCAGGGCAGCCCCGAAAAGATCTCTCCCATTGCTCTCGTCCTTACCTCTCCGCCCGTTGGTGCCGGGTCCCGTCGACGACCCGGGCTTGTGATGCCGGATCCTTCTGATGTCCTGCACTCGATGCTAGGGGCGGCAGGGGGCCGAACGGGGGCCTCGCACCCCTTGTCCTCCCCTGATCCAACCCCTAGGGAACCCCGAGGCGGCGCGTCAGCTTTCCGGCGGAGAGAACACCACCAGGACCCGCAGGTCCTCGCTGATGTGGTGGAACTTGTGGGCGACGCCGGCCGGTACATAGACCACGCTGCCGCGCGCCACCTGGGTGGTCTCCAGACCGACCGTGATCGCGGCGCGGCCGCTCACAACGAAGTAGACCTCGTCCTGATTGTGCGGCTTCTGTGGATCATGCTCTCCGGCATTGAGCGCGTAGAGCCCGACCGACATGTTCCGCTCACGCAGAAACTGCAGGTAGGCGCCGTCGTTGGCGGCGCGCTCCGCCTCCAGTTCGTCCAGCCGGAATGCCTTCATCGCAGTTGCCGCCCTCGTCCCACTGCTCGTAACCGATCTCTTCTGCCACGATCAGACACATGAAGAATTTCGTAGTCAAGACGATCGCCAACGCGGGTGCCCTGGCGGTCGCCGTGTGGCTGCTCGACAAGATCACCCTGACCGGCAGCAGCACCGGCAAGAAGGCCTGGACGCTGATCCTCGTCGCCCTGGTCTTCGGCGTGGTGAACTTCCTGGTCAAGCCCATTCTGAAGGTGCTGACCTTCCCCCTGTTCATCCTGACGCTCGGCCTGTTCACCCTGGTGGTGAACGCGCTGATGCTGCTGCTGACCTCGTGGCTGGCCGACAAGCTGGATCTGAGCTTCCATGTCGAGGGCTTCTGGACCGCCGTCCTGGGCGGCCTGATCATCTCGATCGTCTCCTGGGCGCTGCACGTCGTCCTGCCCGACGAGGACTGAGCAGGCGATGACGTACCGCGTCTGCTTCGTCTGCACGGGCAACATCTGCCGCTCCCCGATGGCGGAGTCCGTCTTCCGTGCCCGGATCGAGGAGGCGGGGCTCGACGGTCTGGTCGAGGTCGACAGCGCCGGCACCGGCGGCTGGCACGAGGGCGACGGCGCCGACCCGCGCACCGTGTCCGTCCTGGAGGAGAACGGCTATGACAGCGGCCACACCGCTCGCCGGTTCCTGCCGTCCTGGTTCTCCCGCCTCGACCTTGTCATCGCCCTGGACACCGGCCATCTCAAGGCCCTGCGCCGCCTCGCACCCACCCCGCAGGACGCGGCGAAGGTGCGGCTGCTTCGTTCCTACGACAGCGCCGCCGGCGACGACCTCGACGTACCGGACCCGTACTACGGGGGCATGGACGGCTTCGAGGAGTGCCTTGAGATGGTGGAGGCGGCGAGCGACGGGCTGCTCGCCGCGGTACGCGAGCAGGTGGAGGTAGAGGCGGTATGACTGATTCCGGTACGGCGGGGTTCCCGGCCGGCGAGGGCACGCGCGCGGTGCGGGCGGGGCTGCCCGAGGCGGTGAAGCACGAACCGACCCTGCCGGGACCGGCCTTCGCCGCCCATTACCACCTCCCCGGCGACCCGACCGGGCCGTACACCTACGGCCGGGACGAGAACCCCACCTGGACGCTCCTGGAGCGGGCCATCGGCGAGCTGGAGGCCCCCGGCCACAACGACGTGGAGACACTCGTCTTCCCCTCCGGGATGGCCGCCATCTCCGCGGTGCTCTTCTCCCGACTACGCGCCGGGGACGTGGTCGTGCTGCCCAGCGACGGCTATCAGGCGCTGCCTCTGGTGCGCGCGCAGCTGGAGGCGTACGGCGTCGAGGTGCGCACCGCGCCCACGGCGGACGACGCCCAGCTGGACGTACTCGACGGCGCGAAGCTGCTGCTGATCGAGACCCCGTCCAACCCCGGGCTGGACGTCTGCGACATCCGCCGCCTCGCCGAGGCGGCACACGACCGTGGCGCGCTGGTCGCCGTCGACAACACCCTGGCCACCCCCCTCGGCCAGCGCCCGCTGGAACTCGGCGCCGACTTCGCCGTGGCCAGCGGCACCAAGCAGCTCACCGGACACGGGGACGTGCTGCTCGGGTACGTCGTCGGCCGCGACGCCGAGGCCATGGCGGCCGTACGCCGCTGGCGGAAGATCGTCGGGGCGATTCCGGGGCCCATGGAGGCCTGGCTCGCGCATCGTTCGATCGCCACGCTCCAGCTGCGCGTCGACCGGCAGTGTTCCACGGCTCTCAGGCTCGCCGAGGCGCTGCGCGCGCGGCCCGAGGTGAGCGGACTGCGCTATCCGGGGCTTCCCGAGGACCCTTCGCACAAGGTGGCCGCGCGGCAGATGCGCCGCTACGGGTGCGTGGTGTCCTTCACGCTGCCCACGCGCGCGCGTGCCGAGGGTTTCCTCGACGCGCTGCGCATCGTCGACGACGCGACGAGCTTCGGCGGGGTGCGCTCGACGGCCGAGCGGCGCGGTCGCTGGGGAGGGGACGCGGTGCCGGAGGGCTTCATTCGCTTCTCCGTCGGCGCCGAGGACCCGGAGGACCTGGTGGCGGATGTGCTCCGAGCGCTGGAGGAGTCGGCGCGGTGACGGTCCCACGGGCGTCCTGTGGGCCTCTGACTACGTACAACGGACGGTCCGAGCCTCCCCCCTCGTGGCTCGGACCGTCCTCGGTTCCGCGCGCGAAGAACCGCGCGAACAAGGCTAGTTGACTCTGCGTCAGTGTCCAATCACAGTAGCGACAGAGACCTATCGACTTATTTATAGTTGGCCCCCTGCCTGGGAGCCGGGGACAGAGGCAGGGAAGGGGAGGGGCGTGCCATGGATCTGGCCTTACTGCGCACTTTTGTGACGGTGCACCGGGCCGGCTCCTTCACTCGCGCCGCCGCGCTGCTCGGTCTGTCTCAGCCGGCCGTGACCTCCCAGATCCGCACCCTGGAGCGGCAGTTGGGCCGCCCCCTCTTCCTGCGGCAGGCCCGCGGTGTGACCCCGACGACCATCGGGGACGAACTCGCGCACAAGGCGGCCCCGCACCTCGACGCCCTGGTGGAGATCGCCGAGACCGGCCTCGACGACGAGTCCTCCTTACGGACGCTGCATCTGGCCGGTCCCCCCGAGTTCACCGCGGAGCGCGCGCTGCCCGCCCTCACCGAGCTGACCGGCGAGGACGGCCAGGGTTTCGCCCTGCGTGCCTCCTTCGGGACCGCCGAGGAGACCCTGGAGGGGCTTGCGGCCGGCCATCACGATCTGGCCATCAGTACGGCCCGTCCACGCGGCGCCCTGCTCACGGCGACTCCGCTCTGCGACGAAGAGCATGTCCTGGTCGCCTCTCCGGCCAGGGCCGAGCAGATAGGCCCCGGGAAGCCACGCCGCAGGGGAGCGCCGGCCCTGGAGGACGTCCCGGTGATCGAGGTGCACGAGTCGCTGCCCTTCGTCTCGCGCTACTGGGCCTCGGTCTTCGACTCCCGCCCGGCCGCCCCGGGCACCGTCGTGGTCCCTGATCTGAGGGCGGTCCTGGCCTGCGCCGTCGCGGGCGCGGGGCTCGCTGTCCTCCCGCGCTATCTGTGCGCGACGGCCCTGAAGCGAGGGGAGGTGGTGGCTCTGCACGATCCCGCGGTACCGCCGCTTCGCACGTACTTCCTGGTCGTCCGCACCGGCACTCTCGCGATGCCGCACATCACGCGGGCGCACGACTGGCTGCTGCGGGCCGCGAGCGACTGGTGCTGACCTGGTCTTTTCGCGTGTTCTTTCGATGCTCACGGGGTGAGCTCGGCCGGTGACACCTCGCGATGTTTCACGTGGAACCATCCGGGCCACATTCCACCCATGACCGTCCGACCCGTGGTCAAGCGCACCGCCCGTGCCGTCCTGCTGGACGGTGACGACCTGATCCTGATCAAGCGCACCAAGCCCGGTGTCGATCCCTACTGGGTCACCCCCGGTGGCGGGGTCGAGCCCGGGGACACGACCGTCGTCGACGCCCTGCATCGCGAGGTGCACGAGGAGCTCGGCGCCAAGATCACCGATGTGGTGCCCTGCTTCGTCGACACCGTCGAGCACATCGGTGAAGACGGCGGCGCGACCGGCGTGAAGGTGCAGCACTTCTTCGTCTGCCATCTGGAGTCCATGGACACCTCCCTGCGGCACGGCCCCGAGGTGGACGAGCCCGCCGGAGAGTACGAGATCGTGCGGGTGCCGTTCACCCGCGTCGGTATCGCCTCCGTCCATCTGGTGCCGCTGTCGCTGCGGCACTACCTGGACGGCAACATCGAGGGTGTACGCGCCATGCACGCGCCGGATCTGGGCTGAGGCGCCGGTCAGCTTCCGGCGGCGACCAGTTCCTCCACGGAGTCGTGCCGTATCTGCTCCGCCGGGATGCCCATGGCTCTCAGGACGTCCACACCGCTGCGGATCATGCCCGGCGGACCCGACAGATAGGCCTCGTACCCGTGCCACGGCCCGTACTGACGTATCGCGTCCGGGAGTTGGAGATGGGCGTGCTGGTCGATGACGGCACGGACCGAGAGCCAGGGGCAGGACTGCTGGAGTCTGAGCATGGCGTCGATGTCGTAGAGGTCGTGGTCGGTGCGGGCGCCGTAGAACACTTCGACCGGGCGCCGTCCGCCGTGCTCGGCGACGTCCTCGACCAGCGCCCGGATCGGCGCTATGCCGGTGCCGCCGCCCAGGCACAGCAGGCCGCTGTCGGTCGTGTGGTCCACCGTCATCGAGCCGGCCGGCGGGCCCAGCCGGATGATGTCGCCGGGGCGGGCGCGGTGCACCAGGGCGTTCGAGACCCAGCCCGCGGGGACGGCCTTCACATGGAACGTCAGCAGACCGTCTGAGCGGGGTGCCGAGGCGAACGAGTAGTGCCGCCATATTCGGGGCCACCACGGCGTCTCCAGGCTCGTGTACTGCCCGGCCAGGAACGGGTAGGGCTGGTCGGGGCGTACGGTGACGACGGCGACGTCCCGGGTTCTGAGATCGTGCGCGACGATCTCGGCGTACCACCAGGCGGGCGCCCGCAGCTCGTCCGTCGCCGCGGCGTCGATCATCACCTGGGAGATCGCGGTGTACACCCGTACCCAGGCCGCCTCCGTCTCGGCGTCCCAGGTGTCGGCGTACTTGTTCAGCGCGCCGATGAGGCACTCGCCGACAGCCGGGTAGTGCTCGGCGCGGGTGCCGTACTTGCGGTGGCCGCGGCCCAGGTTCTGCAGATAGTCGACGAGGACCGGCGTGTTGTCGATGTGCTCGGCGGCTGTGAGCAGGGCCTTGAGAAGCCGGTCCCGCTGGGTGTCCATGGCCGGCGGGAACATCGGACGCAGTTCGGGGTGGCGGACGAAGAGCAGGGCGTAGAAGTACGAGGTGACCTTGTCGGCGATCGGCCTGACCTCGGCCATGGTCCGGCGGATGAGACGGGCCTCTGGTGAAGCGCTCAGGGTCCGGTCCTGCTCACTGCCCGGTGGCGGCTGCGTCCGGCGGGCGGACCAGCCGCTCCCGCCGCCGGAAGTGCCGTTGTCGGCCGACGCGGTGGCCGGAGCGTCCATGGTGTGCCTCGCCTCGAACATCTTTGGTCGGTCTGCGCACTTCCTCGGTCGGAAGGTGCCTGCTTTCCCCCGCAGACGGCTTGCTTTCCCCTTGTGCACCACGACCGATGCGGCCAGGCGTGTATCTCAGTCAGGACACGAACCGGAGTCGACCCTACCGGCCGACGCCATGATCACAAGTCCACCACCGTTTCCTCACGAATGTGACAGGCCGAACCACGAATTCCCTCAACTATCGGACGTGGCGCACGAATTCATAGGCTTCCCACAGATCACCACCGATGTACGAGTGTGTCGCGAGACCGGACAGATGGCGGTCCGCGTTCACCGCGACGGAGACCGGCACCGCACCGAAGAGGTCCCTGTCCGACAGCGAGTCCCCATAGGCGACGCAGTCGGCCCGCGTCACCCCGAACTCCCGGCAGAGCCGGTCGGCGATATCGACCTTGGCCGCCGCGGTGAGAACTCCGGCCGGATCCACGGGCTCGGTGAAGGGCACGGCCGGGAACACCGACCCATGGGCGGCGTGCGCGCCCCAGTCGATGAGTCTCTCCACGAAGAAGGACGGTGAGAGCGACACGACGGCACAGAACTCACCGCGCTCACGGATCTCCGCCCAGACTTCCCGGATACGTTCCAGCCAGGGGGCCGCTTCGAAAGCCGCTGTCACATGCGCGTCGGTGAGCTCCGCCCACAGGGCGTGCACTCGGATCGCATACTGCGGGGGATCTATCAGTCCAGCCGAGATCGCCTCGTCGAGCGCCACCGTCTCGGCTTCCAGCCCCAGTTGTCGTGAGATTTCCACCGGCGACGAAGTGCCTCGCAGCAACGTGCCGTCCAAGTCGAAGAGATGAAGTCTCGCCATGGGACCCGAGGCTAATCGGAGAGGTTGCAGACCTCTGATTCACCTCACCGAACGCTCACCGTGGACCCGTGTTTCACGTGAAACAACGGCCGGCTGTCGGCCCTGTGCAGTTGGCCACGACAAGGCCAAAAGCTCCCGCGTCCCATCGGAAAGAGGTGGACGCCGAGGGTCCCGTTCGGACAGCCTGACCTGCGTGCCGACCTCTTCCCTCCCCGCTCTTCCCATCCGTCGTCTGACGTTGCGCGATCTCACCGCCTGCGCCGACTTGTCCGAGGACCGGGGGTGGCCGCGCGAAGAGCACAAGTGGGGCTTCCTGCTCGCGGCAGGAAAGGGATACGGCATCGACGACCCCGGTGGCGGTCTCGTCAGCGCCTGTGTCGTCACCGCATACGGGCCGCAGGACCGTCCCGACCTCGCGGGTATCGGCATGGTCCTGGTCGCCGAACGGCATGCGCGCCAGGGCGTTGGACGGCGCCTGATGCGGCACATCGTCTCGGCGATGGGCACCACCCCACTCACCCTGCACGCCACCCCGTACGGCCGCCCGCTCTACGAGGAACTCGGTTTCAAGGTCACCGGCCGCGCCGAGATGCTGCGCGGGCGCTTCGTTCCCGGCGGCCGGCGGCCCGAGGTCGTCACCCGTGCGGCCACCGCGGAGGACCTCACGGCGATCCTCCGGCTCGACGAGGAGGTGTTCGGGGCCGACCGCACGCACATCGTCGCCCGGCTTCCCGCCTTCGCCGACCATCTGCACATCGCCGAGGAGAGCGGCCGGCTGACCGGCTACGCGGCGGCCTGGCCCAACATGGAGACACATGTCGTCGGCCCACTGATCGCACGGGACACGAGGACGGCCCAGGCTCTCATCGCCTCAATCGCCGCCCGCACCGACCGCCCACTGCGCACCGACATCGACGTCCGGCACGAGGAGATGGTGGCCTGGATGAAGGAACGGGGGCTGGCCTCGGTCGCCTTCAACGCGGTCATGACCTACGGAGTCCCGGAACTGCCCGGCGACTGGACGCGGCGATTCGCCCCCGTGACGGTGGCGGCGGGCTGAAGCGGCCCACCCGGCGCGTGAGTAGGGTGCCTGACATGGGAGATCTTGAGATACGGCCCGCCACCGCCGAGGACGTCCCCGCGATCGTCGCGATGCTTGCCGACGACCCTCTCGGCGCCCAACGCGAGTCACCGGACGACCTGGCTCCCTACCTCACCGCGCTGGAACGTCTGAGCACCGATCCGAACCAGCATCTGGTCGTCGCCGTTCGCGAGGGCCAGGTCGTCGGCACGCTTCAGCTCACGATCATCCCCGGCCTGGCACGGCGGGGCGCCACCCGGTCGGTCATCGAAGCCGTCCGGGTCCACACGGACGAGCGCGGCAGCGGTCTGGGCACACGGTTCATCCGGTGGGCCATCGAGAAGTCCCGCCAGGAGAACTGCCAATTGGTCCAGCTCACCTCCGACAACACCCGCACCGACGCCCACCGTTTCTACGAAAAGCTGGGCTTCACGGCCTCACACGTGGGTTTCAAGCTCCAGCTGTGACACCGCACGGGCGAAGTGCCGTGTTTCACGTGAAACACGGCGCCCGCACCGCCTCGGTGGACTAGCCGATCCCCCGCCACCCGTCCGGGTCCACCCCACCGGGCACGTAAGCCTCCTCGTCGTACGGCTGACGCGTGAACACGAACGACCCAAGGTCCAGATAGCTCACGGTCCCGTCCGGCCGTCGTACGGCCTTCAGAGGCTCTCCGGCGTAGTAGCCCTCCAGTCCGGTCCAGGTGCCGTCGCCGTTCGCCCTGAAGCGTGAGCGACGACCGGTGCCGGACAGCGGCTCCAGCGAGACAAGCCCGTCGGCCGTCAGCCGCAGGGCGAAGGCGTAGGTGCCCCAGTACCACTGGCCGGTCAACTCCATTACGTCCGGGGCGACTTCGGTCATCGGCCGCCATGGCTCCGGGATGCGGGGTTCGGCCTCGGCCACGACGCGGACGAGGTCGGCACCGAGGGTCGAGAGCAAGGGGCCGGACGTGCAGTTGGCCAGAACGACCGCGGCGACATCGTCCTCGACGCTGATGGTGAGGTTCGCCAGAAAGCCCGGCAGCGATCCTGAATGGCCCACCAGCAGCCGCCCGTGCCGCTGCTGGATCTGCATCCCGAGGCCGTAGGACACCCCGTCCACGACGTCCGCGGCCTCGACCGGCGCTGCCGGCGTCCGCATCTCCCGTACGGACTCGGCGCTCAGCACCCGGTCGTCCCCCTGCGCCAGGAAGACCGCGAACCTCGCCAAGTCCCCGGTGGTCGACCAGAGTTGACCGGCGGGAGCCATCCGTCCGAGATCCTCGGAGGGCTCGGGCAGCAGAACGTCGGCCCAGGGATGCACGGCCCAGCCGCCCGCGTGCGGCGCCCGCGGATGCCCGCTCGTGCTGTTCAGGCCCAGAGGTTCGAGCACCTCACGTCGGAGTACCTCCTCCCACGGCGCCCCGCGCAGCTTCTCGACGAGTGCGCCCAGCACGGTGTAGCCGGGGTTGGAGTAGTGGAAACGACGGCCCACCGGATGCCGTAGCGGCTGTTCACCCAGGACGTCGGCGAGTACGGGGCGCAATGAGCCGGGTGTGCGCTCCCACCACGGCGCGGGCGATTCGGCCGCCAACCCGCCCGTGTGCGCGAGGAGGTCGGCGATGGTGGCCTCCCCCGCGCCGGTGCCGGGCAGATGCTTCTCCAGCGGGTCACCGAGGTCGAGCAGGCCCTCGTCACGCAGCCGCAGCACCAGAACGGCGGTGAAGGTCTTGGTGATCGAGCCGATCCGGTACTGCACGGTCTCGTCCGGCCCGTGCCCGTCGACCGATGTCCGCGCGCCGTGCCACACGGCCTGCCCGCCCCGTACGACCGCCGCGACCAGTGACGGCGCCCGTCCTTCCGCCTGGGCCACGGCGATCCGGTGCAGGAGTGCCCGACGCGTGCCGGGGAGCAGCTCTTCCTGAGAAGTCGTCATGAGCCCAGTCCATCCCGTAGGACGGGTGGGCGTCGAGTTCATTTGTCCGGGCGGGGCGGTCAGGTCTGCGCCATGTCCACGAACCGCGAGTAGTGGCCCTGGAAGGCGACGGTGATCGTCGCCGTGGGGCCGTTACGGTGCTTGCCCACGATGATGTCCGCCTCGCCCGCGCGCGGCGACTCCTTCTCGTACGCGTCCTCGCGGTGCAGCAGGATCACCATGTCGGCGTCCTGCTCGATGGAACCGGACTCACGCAGGTCGGACACCATCGGCTTCTTGTCGGTGCGCTGCTCGGGACCACGGTTGAGCTGCGAGAGCGCGATCACCGGGACCTCCAGCTCCTTGGCCAGCAGCTTGAGGTTACGGGACATGTCCGAGACCTCCTGCTGTCGGCTCTCGGACCGCTTGGAGCCGCCGGCCTGCATCAGCTGCAGATAGTCGATGATCACGAGCTTGATGTCATTGCGCTGCTTCAGCCGACGGCACTTCGCGCGGATCTCCATCATCGACAGGTTCGGCGAGTCGTCGATGTAGAGCGGTGCGGACGACACTTCGGGCATCCGGCGGGCCAGGCGGGTCCAGTCCTCGTCCGTCATGGTGCCGGAGCGCATGTGGTGCAGGGCCACCCGTGCCTCGGCGGACAGCAGACGCATCGCGATCTCGTTGCGCCCCATTTCGAGGGAGAAGATGACGCTCGGCAGGTTGTGCTTGATCGACGCGGCCCGCGCGAAGTCCAGCGCGAGCGTGGACTTGCCCATGGCGGGGCGGGCCGCGATGACGATCATCTGTCCCGGGTGCAGGCCGTTGGTGAGCGAGTCGAGGTCGGTGAAGCCCGTGGGTACACCGGTCATCTCGCCGCTGCGGGAGCCGATCGCCTCGATCTCGTCGAGCGCGCCCTCCATGATGTCGCCGAGCGGGAGGTAGTCCTCGCTGGTGCGCTGCTCGGTGACCGCGTAGATCTCGGCCTGGGCGCGGTTGACGATCTCGTCGACGTCGTCGTCGGCCGCGTATCCCATCTGGGTGATGCGGGTGCCGGCCTCGACCAGACGGCGCAGGACCGCGCGCTCGTGCACGATCTCGGCGTAGTACTCGGCGTTGGCCGCGGTCGGCACCGTCTGCACCAGGGTGTGCAGATACGATGCGCCGCCGACCTTGTTGATCTCGCCGCGTTTGGTGAGCTCGGCGGCGATCGTGATGGGGTCGGCCGGCTCGCCCTTGGCGTAGACGTCGAGGATCGCCTGGAAGATCGTCTCGTGGGCCGGTTTGTAGAAGTCGTGGCCCTTGATGACCTCGACGACATCGGCGATGGCGTCCTTGGACAGGAGCATGCCGCCGAGAACGGACTGCTCGGCATCGAGGTCCTGCGGCGGTACCCGCTCGAAGGCGGTGCCCCCGCCGTCCCACGCGCCGTTCTCCCGGCCTCTGTCGTGCTGTTCGTCACGACCCCGGCCGCTGTCACCACGTCGGCGGGAGGCGGGCAGACGATCACCGGGACCGCTGTCGGCCCACGGGTCGTCCAAGGGCTCGGAAATACTCACCGAGCCACCTCCTCCCGTCCGCCGAGCGGACCTAGCCGTGCCCATAGTTCTACGGCACGGCACTGACAAATGAGAGGCCCAACTCCGGTTCTGGCGCGTCGGCTTTAGGAGGGTTTCCCGGCCGAGGCGAGGAGTGGGCGCCGGTCCACGGTAGGCCTGCGGGCACCGTCAGCCAATCTGGTTATCCACAGGCCATGTGGACGACGGCCCGGATGCTGTGGAGAACTCCGCGAAACCTGTGCACGACCCGGTGGACAGGCCTGTGAACAAGCCCGACCTTCAGCCGCAGAAACAGATCTGACCTGCACTTTTACCGTCCACCGGCTGTGCAGAAGAAAAACTTCCCCAGTCGGACCAAGATCACATCGAACAGCGCGCGAAAGAGCACACGGAGAGACGAGAGGTAAGGACTGCTGGCGCTTTGCATCTCTTACCTGTGGACGATTAGATTGGTGCACATGACACAGGCTCCCGCGACCCCCAGGGCCGCCCGGCGGCAGCACGACAGAGAGATCGTCGCACTGGCCGTCCCGGCCTTCGGCGCACTCGTCGCCGAGCCCCTGTTCGTCATGGCGGACAGCGCCATCGTCGGCCATCTCGGCACGGCCCAACTCGCGGGGCTCGGGGTCGCCTCGGCGCTCCTCACGACCGCCGTCAGCGTCTTCGTCTTCCTCGCCTACGCCACCACGGCCGCGGTCGCCCGACGCGTCGGCGCCGGCGATCTCCAGGCCGCCATCCGCCAGGGCATGGACGGTATCTGGCTGGCGCTGCTGCTCGGAGCCGCCGTCATCGCCGCCGTCCTGTCCACGGCACCGTCCCTGGTGGAACTCTTCGGCGCCTCCGACACCGCGGCCCCCTACGCGACCACCTATCTGCGTATCTCCGCCCTCGGTATCCCGGCCATGCTCGTCGTCCTCGCCGCGACCGGAGTGCTGCGTGGCCTCCAGAACACCAGGACACCCCTCTATGTCGCCGTCGCCGGGTTCGTCGCCAACGGTCTCCTCAACGTCGGTCTCGTCTACGGCGCCGACCTCGGCATCGCCGGTTCCGCGTGGGGCACGGTCATCGCACAGTGCGGCATGGCAGCCGTCTATCTGGTGGTGGTCGTCCGAGGGGCGCGCAGACACGGCGCCTCCCTGCGCCCCGACGCCTCCGGTATCAGGGCTTCGGCCCAGGCCGGCGTGCCCCTTCTGGTCCGCACACTGTCGCTCCGGGCGATCCTGATGATCGCCACCGCCGTCGCCGCCCGGCTCGGCGACTCCGACATCGCGGCCCACCAGATCATCCTGTCCCTGTGGAGCCTGCTGGCCTTCGCCCTCGACGCCATCGCCATCGCCGGACAGGCGATCATCGGGCGGTATCTCGGAGCCGGCGACGGCCAAGGGGCACGAGACGCGTGCCGGCGGATGGTGGAGTGGGGCATTGCGGTCGGCCTGGTCCTGGGCGTCCTCGTCATCGTGACGCGGCCGGTGTTTCTGCCCTTGTTCACCAGCGACCCCGTGGTGAAGGACGCGGCGCTGTCCGCCCTGCTGATCGTGGCCCTCTCGCAGCCGATCAGTGGTGTCGTCTTCGTTCTGGACGGCGTCCTGATGGGCGCCGGCGACGGCTCCTACCTCGCCGGGGCCATGGTGCTCACCCTGGCGGTTTTCACACCGGTGGCTCTCTTCGTCCCGACGTTCGGTGGCGGTCTCACCGCACTGTGGGGAGCGATGACGCTGATGATGACGGTCCGCCTGCTCACCCTCTGGCTGCGCGCCCGATCGGGACACTGGGTCGTCACCGGCGCGTCCCGCTGACGTTTCACGTGAAACACGCCTCCGGCCGAGTCACGAAGCTCAGACGAAGCCGCGGGCACAGGAAAGGGGCCGCACCTCGGAAGGTGCGGCCCCTTTCACCACTGCTCACGCAGAACGCAGCGTCACGCGGCGACGACCTCGATGTTGACCTTGGCGGCAACCTCGGGGTGCAGACGCACGGACGTCTCGTGCGCGCCCAGCGTCTTGATCGGCGAGCCCAGCTCGATGCGGCGCTTGTCGACCTCGGGGCCACCGGAAGCCTTGATCGCGGAAGCGATGTCGGCCGGGGTGACGGAACCGAAGAGACGACCGGCGTCGCCGGAGCGAACGGCCAGACGGACCTTGACACCCTCGAGCTGGGCCTTCACCTGGTTGGCCTGCTCGATGGTCTGGATCTCGTGGATCTTGCGAGCACGACGGATCTGCTCGACGTCCTTCTCGCCACCCTTGGTCCAGCGGATAGCGAACTTCCGCGGGATCAGGTAGTTGCGAGCGTAACCGTCCTTGACGTCGACGACGTCGCCCGCGGCACCGAGGCCGGAGACCTCGTGGGTGAGGATGATCTTCATGTGTCGGTCACCCTTCCCTTATCGCGCGGTGGAGGTGTAGGGCAGCAGCGCCATCTCACGGCTGTTCTTCACGGCCGTGGCGACGTCACGCTGGTGCTGCGTGCAGTTGCCGGTCACGCGGCGGGCACGGATCTTGCCGCGGTCGGAAATGAACTTCCGCAGCATGTTCGTGTCCTTGTAGTCCACGTACGTGACCTTGTCCTTGCAGAAAGCGCAGACCTTTTTCTTCGGCTTGCGCACAGGCGGCTTCGCCATGGTGTTTCTCCTGTGTGATCAAGAAGTTTGGGTACGACCCACCCTCGACCGCAGGCCCGGAATGCCGGGCCCTGAGGCCTAGAAGGGGGGTTCGTCCGAGTAGCCGCCGCCACCGCCGCCGGAGTTTCCACCCCAGCCGCCGCCACCGCCGCCCTGGTTGCCACCGGCGGGAGCACCGGTCGCCCACGGGTCGTCGGCGGGAGCGCCGCCGCCCTGCTGGCCACCGCCGGGGCCGCCGCCCCAGCCGCCGCCACCCTGGCCGCCACCGCCACCGCCGCCGTAACCGCCCTGGCCACCGCGTCCGGCACCGCCGGCGGTCTTGGTGACCTTGGCCGTGGCGGAACGCAGGCTGGCGCCGACTTCCTCGACGTCCAGTTCGTAGACCGTGCGCTTGACGCCCTCACGGTCCTCGTAGGACCGCTGCTTCAGCCGGCCCTGCACGATGACGCGCATGCCTCGCTGGAGCGACTCCGCGACGTTCTCCGCCGCCTGACGCCAGACCGAGCAGGTCAGGAACAGGCTCTCGCCGTCCTTCCACTCGTTCGTCTGGCGGTCGAAGGTGCGGGGAGTGGACGCGACACGGAACTTCGCGACCGCCGCACCGGAGGGGGTGAAGCGCAGCTCGGGGTCGTCGACAAGATTGCCGACGACCGTGATGACGGTCTCGCCTGCCATGGGGAACCTCTCGGCGGGTTTGCTCTGGCTGCTTGGTTGCTGCTGCTACTCGGATCCCGAGATCAGCTGAGCGGGAGAGCTCAGTGGGTCTCGGGGCGGAGGACCTTGGTCCGGAGGACCGACTCGTTCAGGTTCAGCTGGCGGTCGAGCTCCTTGACGACCGCAGGCTCGGCCTGCAGGTCGATGACCGAGTAGATGCCCTCGGGCTTCTTCTTGATCTCGTACGAGAGCCGACGACGGCCCCAGGTGTCGACCTTCTCGACCTTTCCGTTGCCCTCACGGACGACGGAGAGGAAGTTCTCGATCAGGGGGGCGACGGCGCGCTCCTCCAGATCGGGGTCGAGGATGACCATCACCTCGTAGTGACGCATGTGGAACCCACCTCCTTTGGACTCAGCGGCCACGGTCGTTCCGTGGCAGGAGGGTTGTGATGCGTACGCAACGGTATCGGCCGCCACTGACAATCGGGCTGACCTCGCGGTTCGCCCGAGCTGGCCTGGGCAGACACCGCTGCAGACGGTACAGAGTACCCGCACACCGGCTTCCGGTTGAAATCAGGCCGGGGTGACCGTCAATCTGTACACATCGGGTGTGTATGGCGCTACGATGCGCCGCCTTTCGCAGGAGGTGCCCCATGGCACAAGCATTGCGACCCAACACCGTCGGAGGCCTGTTCGCCACGGACGGCAAGCCCCATCCCGTCCAGGACACACTGCTCGCGGTGACCCTGGTGCTCGGCCTGGTGGCGTTCGTGACCGGCTTCTTCCACCACCTGCACCTGCTCAGCTCCTGGACCGGCCTGGTGGGGATCCTCACCGGCGCGTACGGGCAGTGGATCTCGGAGACGACCCGCGAACGCTTCGGCCTCATCCTGGGCCTCGGCGCCTCCGGAGTCGGCTTCTTCCTCGGCATGGCGCACGGCGGCCTCTTCGGCGGGGTCATCAGCTGACGCCAGGGACACCCTCTCCCGAACCTCACATACAGGACCACGCAACGCCTCGGCGGCCCATTCGCCGGGGCGCGGGCGCCGTACGCCCAGTCGGGGCGCTCGCAAGGCGCAGTAGGCTTCGGCGCGAGAGCCGGAGCCCCTGTACCCATGGGGACACACCAGCCCGAGGAGCGCCCCGAATGAGCCTGACCCTGAGGACGATCAGCCGCGAGCAGCATCTGGCGTACATCCAGAGCCTGCCGTCGGCGAGCCACATGCAGGTTCCGGCCTGGGCGGACGTCAAGGCGGAGTGGCGCTCCGAGAGCCTCGGCTGGTTCGACGAGCGGACCGGCGAGCTGGTCGGGGCGGGCCTGGTCCTCTACCGCCAACTCCCCAAGATCAAGCGCTACTTGGCCTATCTGCCCGAGGGCCCGGTCATCAACTGGTTCGCGCCGAATCTGACCGAGTGGCTGGAACCGATGCTCGCGCACCTCAAGCACCAGGGCGCCTTCTCCGTGAAGATGGGCCCGCCGGTCATCATCCGGCGCTGGGAGGCGACCTCCATCAAGGCGGGCATCCAGAACCCTGATGTGAAGCGGCTGCGTGACATCGAGGCCGACTTCATCGAGCCGCGTGCCTTCGAGGTCGCGGACAAGCTGCGCCGGATGGGCTGGCAGCAGGGCGAGGACGGCGGCGCCGGCTTCGGCGACGTCCAGCCCCGCTACGTCTACCAGGTGCCGCTCGCCAACCGCTCGCTCGAAGAGGTCCACAAGAACTTCAACCAGCTGTGGCGGCGCAACATCAAGAAGGCCGAGAAGGCCGGCGTCGAGGTCGTCCAGGGCGGTTACCAGGACCTGGACGAGTGGCAGCGGCTGTACGAGATCACCGCGGTGCGCGACCACTTCCGGCCCCGCCCGCTGTCGTACTTCCAGCGCATGTGGACGGCCCTCAACACCGAGGACCCCAACCGCATGCGGCTGTACTTCGCCCGGCACAACGGCGTGAACCTGTCGGCGGCGACGATGCTGATCGTCGGCGGGCACGTCTGGTACTCCTACGGCGCCTCCGACAACATCGGCCGTGAGGTCCGGCCCTCGAACGCGATGCAGTGGCGGATGCTGCGCGACGCGTACGCGCTGGGCGCGACCGTCTACGACCTGCGCGGCATCTCCGACTCGCTGGACGAGACCGACCACCTCTTCGGCCTGATCCAGTTCAAGGTGGGCACGGGCGGCCAGGCCGCCGAGTACCTCGGCGAGTGGGACTTCCCGCTCAACAAGCTGCTCCACAAGGCGCTCGACATCTACATGTCGCGCCGCTGACGTCACGTTCAGTGATTCCATACCTCTGATACACCGCAGCCACGAGAAAGGTTCCAGGTCCGGCCATGGCGCTCACGCTCTACGTCGACACCGCGCGCTGGCGTGCGCACCACAAGCACGTGCAGGACCAGTTCCCGGGGCTCGTCCCGGTCTGCAAGGGCAACGGCTACGGCTTCGGGCACGAGCGACTCGCGGAGGAGGCCACGCGGCTGGGCTCCGACATCCTCGCCGTCGGCACGACCTACGAGGCCGCGCGCATCAAGGACTTCTTCGGCGGCGACCTCCTGGTGCTGACGCCGTACCGGCGTGGCGAGGAGCCCGTCCCGCTGCCCGACCGTGTCATCCGCTCGGTGTCGTCCATCGACGGCGTGTACGGCCTCGTGGGGGCCCGCGTGGTCATCGAGGTGATGTCCTCGATGAAGCGGCACGGCATCAGCGCCCAGGACCTCCCGCAGCTGCACGCCGCCATAGAGAACGTCCGCCTCGAGGGCTTCGCCATCCATCTGCCGCTGGACCGCACGGACGGCTCGGACGCCGTCGAGGAGGTCATCGGCTGGATGGACCACCTGCGTGCGGCCCGCCTGCCGTTGCACACGATGTTCGTCAGCCACCTCAAGGCGGACGAACTCCACCGGCTCCAGCAGCAGTTCCCGCAGACCCGCTTCCGCGCCCGTATCGGCACCCGGCTGTGGCTGGGGGACCACGAGGCCACCGAGTACCGCGGGGCGGTCCTGGACGTCACCCACGTCGCCAAGGGCGACCGCTTCGGCTACCGCCAGCAGAAGGCGGCCTCTGACGGCTTCCTGGTGGTCGTGGCGGGCGGTACGTCGCACGGGGTGGGCCTGGAGGCCCCGAAGGCGCTGCACGGCGTCATGCCGCGCGCCAAGGGCGTCGCCCGGGCCGGCCTCGCCACCGTCAACCGGAACCTTTCTCCCTTCGTCTGGGGCGGCAAGCAGCGCTGGTTCGCGGAGCCGCCGCACATGCAGGTCTCGATCCTTTTCGTACCGGCCGACGCACCCGAGCCGAAGGTGGGCGAGGAGCTGGTGGCCCATCTGCGCCACACCACCACGCAGTTCGACCGGATCGTCGACCGCTGAGCGACCGGGCAGACAGCGAAGGGGCCGTACACGAACGTCCGTGTACGGCCCCTTCGCGTGGGCCTTCATGTCTGTTCAGGGACCCCCCGAGAGGTGTTCGCTCAGAGCGAACGGTCCGTGGAGGACGGCGTTCCGCTGTTGCCCCACTCCACCTGAGGTCCCTCGAAGTGGGCCGCGTGCCGCGGCGGATGGGCTGCGGCGCCGACGACGAAGACGTCTTCCGCGCCGTCCAGCACGCCTCCTGACGGATCGTCGTCGCCCGCCCTGCGCACCGGGTCCCGGTCCGGCATGAGGATGTCGCGCACGATGACGACGCACAGGTACAGCGTCCCCAGCAGGTGCACACCGATCGCCCAGTGATAGCCGTCCTGCGGCAGTCCCTTGTGGGCGTCACCGCTGGTCGTGTACGCGAGATACATCCAGATGCCCAGGAAGTACGTGACCTCGCAGGCCTGCCAGATCAGGAAGTCCCGCCACTTGGGCCGCGCCAGCACGGCGAGCGGTACCAGCCACAGGACGTACTGCGGCGAGTAGACCTTGTTGGTCAGGATGAACGCCGCGATGATCAGGAAGGCGAGCTGGGCGAAGCGGGGGCGGCGCGGGGCGGTCATCGTGAGCACGGCGATGCCCACGCAGCACAGCACCACCAGGGCCATGGCCAGGTTGTTGACCGTGTCGGTGGTCAGCGGGTTCGTGGTGTTCTGGGCCATGATCAGCCAGAAGGAGCCGAAGTCCACGCCCCGGTCGTGGCTGAACTTGTAGAACTGCACCCAGCCGTCCCAGGCGAAGAACATCACCGGCAGGTTCACTACGAGCCAGGAGACGACCGCCCCCGTCAGGGCTCTGCCGAAGTCCCGCCATTTGCCCGCGCGCCAGCACAACAGGAGCAGCGGCCACAGGAGAAACATGGGATAGAGCTTGGCGGCCGTGGCGAGCCCCAGGAGGACCCCGAAGGCGAGAGGTCGGCTCCGGGCCCACATCAGCATCGCGGCGGCCGTCAGAGCGACCGCCAGCAGGTCCCAGTTGATGGTGGCGGTCAGCGCGAAGGCGGGCGCCAGGGCGACCAGCAGACCGTCCCAGGGCCGGCGGGCGTGCGTACGGGCCACACAGACCGCGATGACGACCGCACAGACCATCAGCATCCCGGCATTGACCATCCAGTACCACTGTTCCTGGTGCTGGATGCTGCCGCTGCCCGGGGTGAGCCAGGCGGCCACCTCCATGAACACACCGGTGAGCACCGGGTATTCGAGGTAGGGCATGTCACCGGGGAGCTTGTCGAAGTAGGGCACGAGCCCGTCGGCGAAACCGCGTCCCTGGTAGAGGTGCGGGATGTCGGAGTAGCAGGCCTTCGTGTACTGCGAGCTGGCGCCGAAGAACCAGGCACTGTTGTAGCAGGGAGCCTTCTGGATCATCCCGAGGGCGAACATCCCGATCGCGACGAGCGCGACGACCCGGACGGGCGTCCACCAGGACGTCCCCAGCAGGGCACGCCGCCCGAGGGGACCGCCGATCAGCTCGCTGCCGGACCGCGCGACCGGATCCTCGTCGGTCGGAAGCACGGGGTCCTGCTCGTGCACGCTCGCTTGCGTCGATTCTGCGCTGGGCATGGGGAACATCCTGCCGTACATGCCTAGGAATACGCCGAGGGCCGCCTCACCCTCTCAGGTGCGGCGGCCCCTGTTTCACGTGAAACATGTGCATGTTTCACGTGAAACACCCGTGCCGGGAGCTTTGGCGGCTATCCGCCGGAACCTCCGAAGAGACCTCCGTTGCCGTTGCCTCTGCTGTTGCCCGTGCCGGACGTGTCGGTGGCCGTCGGCGAGGACGTCACACCGCCATCCGTTCCTCCGGTGTCCGTGCCGCCGGTGGTGGTGCACTGCCAGCTGAACCGGCAGGTCTCACTCGCCGAGGGACTCGGGCTGGTCAGCGTCTCGCTGGGCGTCGGACTGGGCGTCGGACTGGTCAGCGTCTCGCTGGGCGTCGGAGTCGGGGTCGGACTCGGCACGTCGTTGACGATCTCACCGATGGGCTCCGGCGTCGGGAAGTCCTTCGCCGGCTGGCCGTTCAGCGCCTGAGCCATGTAGTCGTGCCAGATCTCGGCCGGGAACGAGGCGCCGTGGATCTTCTCCTGACCGCCCGTTCCGTACATCTTGAGAAACGTGCGGTTCTTCTTGGACTCGTCGTCGTCGTAGCGGAACATCGTGATCGACGTCGACAGCTGCGGGGTGTAGCCCACGAACCAGGCGGACTTGTTGCCGTCGGTGGTACCGGTCTTGCCGGCCACCTCACGGCCGGGCAGCTGGGCGTTGGTACCCGTGCCCTTCTCGACCACGGTCCTCAGGACATCGGTGACGTTGTCGGCGACCTTCGGCGTGAACGCCTCGGTGGGCTGGTCCTTGTGCGTGTAGACCGTGCCGTCCTTGCTGTTGACCGACTGGACGGAGTACGGATCACGCTGCTCGCCGCTGGCCGCGAAGGTGCCGTAGGCCCCTGCCATGCGGATCGCGCTCGGGTCGGAGATACCGATGGAGAAGGACGGGTAGTTGGTACCGGCCAGACTGTCCTGCTTGAGGCCGGCGGCCACCGCGGCGTCCTTGACCTTGTCCAGGCCGACATTCATGCCGAGCTGCACATAGGCGGAGTTCACCGACTCACGCATCGCCTCACGCAGATCGATGTCGTAGTTCGGCGGACTGCCGTACGACTCGTTGCCGTCGTTGGTCTGCAGCCACTCCTGGCCCTTCTCGTTCTTCCAGACCGTTCCGTCGTACTCCTTGATCTTGAGCTTGTTCTTGCCGCTGTACAGGCTCTTCGGGGAGACCTGCTTGCGCTCGTCCTGCGGCTGTTCGCTGCCGCCCGAGGGATCGCGCACACCCCACTGCATCGCCGCCGCGAGCACGAACGGCTTCATGGTCGAACCGATCTGGGCACCGGTGACGTCGGCGTTGTTGGTGAAGTGCTTGGTGGCGTCCTCACCGCCGTAGATGGCCTTGATGGCCCCGGTGGACGGCTCCACGGAGGCGGCGCCGAACTGGACGTGGGTGTCCGTCTTGGGGCGCTGCTTGGGCTTGATGTTGGCCTTCTGGACGTTCTCGACCGATTTCTCGAGCTCAGCGACCTTCTTCTTGTCGAAGGTCGTGTAGATCGAGTAGCCGCCCTGCTGCAGCTGGTCGGCGGTGAGGATCTTGTTGTTGATCAGGTAGGCCTTGGCGAGGTCGACGAGGTAGCCCGTCTGCCCCCTGAGGTCACTGTTGGACCGCGGGTTCTGCCACTTGGGGAGCGTGGTGTACTGCGCTCGCTTCGCGGCGTCCAGATGGCCGTACGAGACCATCTTGTCGAGCGTGTTCTGCATCTGGGCCAGCGCCCGCCGGCTGTTGGCCTCCGGGGTGGCCGCCGGGTCGATGGACGTCGCGCCCGCCGGGTCGTAGTACGTGGCGCCCTTGAGCATTGCCGCCAGGAAGGCGCACTGGCCCGGATCCAGGTCCACGGCGTCCACGTTGAAGTACGCGCGAGCGGCCGCCTGGATGCCGTAGGCACCGCGACCGTAGTACGCGGAGTTCAGGTAGCCCTCCATGATCTTGTCCTTCTTCATGGTGGAACCCACCTTGATCGAGACGAAGATCTCCTTGAACTTGCGCGAGATGGTCTGGGACTGGTCGTCCAGCATCGCGTTCTTCACGAACTGCTGGGTGATGGTGGAGCCGCCCTGTGTCTGACCGCCCCTGGCCATGTTGAACAGGGCGCGGGCGATGCCCTTGGGGTCGATGCCGCTGTCGGTCTCGAAGGTCTTGTTCTCCTGCGAGATGACGGCGTACTGCATCTCCTTCGGGATCTGCGAGAGGTTCACGATCTGGCGGTTCGTCTCACCGCCCGTGGCGACCATCTCGCTTCTGTCGGCCCAGTAGAAGACGTTGTTCTGCGCCTGCGCCGTCTTCGCGATATCCGGAACGTCCACCATCGCGTAGGCGATGCCCGCCACGGCCACCATGCTGCCGAAGAACCCGATGAAGAGTCCGGTCACCAGCTTCCACGAGGGCACCCAGCGTGCGAAGCCGAACTTTCCCGCACGCGGATAGTCGATGATCCGCTTGTTGGCGGGACCGGCCGACTGCCCTCGCCCGCGTGGGGGCGCGCCGCGTCGACCTCCGGGGCCGGGCTCCGGCGCTCTGCGACGGCTGCCTCCAGTGCTTCTCTGAGCCGCGCGGCGGGCCTCGGCACGGCCGCCGTACTGGCGCTCCTCGTCGGCCGGCTGGCCGAACCCGTAATCGGCCGGGGACCCGGTGGCGCCCCGCGGTGCCGCGCGGCGGCCGGAGGACGAGCCGGACTGGCCGCGTCGGGCCGCGGCACGTCCGCCTTCCTGCGGCTGCGGCGGTTTGCGACGGTGCTCGCTCATCGAACGACTACTCCTCGGGCAGGCGCGCCTTTGCGCGCCTGGAAACGGCAGCTGGTTTCCGGTCCCCCCGAAGTACGGATGCGGTCGATCGCTCATTCATCCGTACGGCACCCGGGCCCACGACGCCCCCCTGCGTCACTCGGTCCCCGGTGGTGTGCATGGCGCACAGACTACGCACCGTCAAAACCCACCGAGCCCCGAAGTTCACCCCAAATCAGGCAACTTGCCTCGGATGAATAAGTGATGTGATCCCGTTCACCGTCTCCCCACTTGTCGCACCCGGAAGGCCGTTCTATCGTCTTGATGTATCGAGTCGATACATCGGAGCGAGATAGAGACGAGGAGGCGAAGGGATGAGTCGGCGGTCCGGGATCCTTGAATTCGCCGTCCTCGGCCTGCTCCGCGAGTCCCCGATGCACGGCTATGAGCTGCGCAAACGGCTCAACACCTCACTGGGTGTGTTCCGGGCCTTCAGCTACGGGACGCTGTACCCCTGCCTCAAGACGCTGGTCGCGAGCGGCTGGTTGATCGAGGAGCCGGGGAACGCTCCCGAGGACGCCCTCGCCGCACCACTCGCAGGGCGTCGCGCCAAGATCGTCTACAGGTTGACGGCGGAGGGCAAGGAGCACTTCGAGGAGCTGCTCTCGCAGACCGGTCCGGACGCCTACGAGGACGAGCACTTCGCCGCCCGTTTCGCCTTCTTCGGGCAGACGTCGCGCGATGTGCGCGTCCGCGTACTGGAAGGGCGCCGCAGCCGGCTGGAGGAGCGTCTCGACAAGATGCGCACCTCCTTCGCGCGCACCCGGGAGCGACTCGACGACTACACGCTTGAGCTCCAGCGCCACGGGATGGAGTCCGTGGAGCGCGAAGTGCGCTGGCTGAACGAGCTCATCGAGAGCGAGCGGGCCGGACGGGACCTCCGTGGTCCCACCTCCGGGGGGTCCGCTCAGCACGACACCACCAATGGAGCGCCGGGCGTCCTGCCCCGGCCCGGGGACACCCCCGGGCCGGATACGCCCGACGACACCGCCACGTGAGAGCCCAGTCGGGGCCTCACTCGTACACACAGGGAGCAACCGGAATGGGTTCGGTTCGCGTAGCCGTCGTCGGCGTGGGCAACTGCGCCGCGTCGCTGGTGCAGGGAGTCGAGTACTACAAGGACGCCGATCCGGCGTCCAAGGTCCCCGGCCTGATGCACGTTCAGTTCGGTGACTACCACGTGGGCGACGTGGAGTTCGTGGCCGCGTTCGACGTCGACGCCAAGAAGGTCGGCCTCGACCTCGCGGACGCCATCGGCGCCTCCGAGAACAACACCATCAAGATCGCCGACGTCCCGCACACCGGCGTCACCGTCCAGCGCGGTCACACCCTCGACGGCCTCGGCAAGTACTACCGCGAGACCATCGAGGAGTCCGCCGAGGCCCCGGTCGACGTCGTCCAGATCCTCAAGGACAGGCAGGTCGACGTGCTCGTCTGCTACCTGCCCGTGGGTTCCGAGGACGCGGCGAAGTTCTACGCCCAGTGCGCCATCGACGCCAAGGTCGCCTTCGTCAACGCCCTCCCGGTCTTCATCGCCGGCACCAAGGAGTGGGCCGACAAGTTCACCGAGGCGGGTGTCCCGATCGTCGGCGACGACATCAAGTCCCAGGTCGGCGCCACCATCACGCACCGCGTCATGGCGAAGCTGTTCGAGGACCGCGGCGTCATCCTGGACCGCACGATGCAGCTGAACGTCGGCGGCAACATGGACTTCAAGAACATGCTCGAGCGCGACCGCCTCGAGTCCAAGAAGATCTCCAAGACCCAGGCCGTCACCTCCCAGATCCGCGACCGGGACCTCGGCGAGAAGAACGTGCACATCGGCCCGTCCGACTACGTCGCCTGGCTCGACGACCGCAAGTGGGCCTACGTCCGCCTCGAGGGCCGCGCCTTCGGTGACGTCCCGCTGAACCTGGAGTACAAGCTCGAGGTCTGGGACTCCCCGAACTCGGCGGGTGTCATCATCGACGCCCTGCGCGCCGCGAAGATCGCCAAGGACCGCGGCATCGGCGGCCCGATCCTGTCGGCCTCCAGCTACTTCATGAAGTCCCCGCCGGTCCAGTACTTCGACGACGAGGCCCGCGAGAACGTCGAGAAGTTCATCAAGGGAGAGGTCGCGCGCTAGCGCGACGCACACGGCGCGCCGAACAACGCACCGACGCACCGAAAATCGCTCCTGCCAGGGCTCTGAGGGTCCCCGGGTCGTCACCCGGGGACCCTGCCCGTATGTGAGGCTGTGCTCCATGGCCGTCGTCCGTGACCTGCGCGTCCTCCTGCGCTTCAGGAACTTCCGACGCCTGCTCGCCGTACGGCTGCTCTCTCAGGGCGCCGACGGCGTCTACCAGGTCGCGCTCGCCGCCTATGTCGTCTTCTCGCCGGAGAAACAGACCTCCGCGGCCGCGATCGCCTCCGCCATGGCCGTCCTGCTCCTGCCGTACTCCCTCGTGGGCCCCTTCGCGGGCGTCCTCCTGGACCGCTGGCGCCGCCGCCAGGTCTTCCTCTACGGCAACCTCCTGCGCGCCCTGATGGCGTCCGCGACCGCCCTGCTGATCCTCAGTCATGTCCCGGACTGGCTCTTCTACGTCTCCGCGCTGAGCGTCACCGCCGTCAACCGTTTCGTCCTCGCCGGCCTGTCGGCCGCCCTCCCGCGCGTGGTCGACGCCGAGCGCCTCGTGATGGCCAACTCCCTTTCCCCGACCGCCGGTACGCTCGCCGCGACCGCGGGCGGCGGCCTCGCCTTCGTCGTACGGCTGCTGGTGGCGGACTCCGACGCCGCCGTCGTACTGCTGGGTGCCCTGCTGTACCTGTGCGCGGGCCTCGCGTCCCTTCGTCTGGGGCGGGAGCAGCTGGGTCCTGACCCCGAGTTGGTCCAGCCCCGCCTGTCCACGGCGCTCGCCGGCACGGCACGCGATCTGGCTGCGGCCGTTCGGCATCTCGCCGCACCGCCACGCCGCGAGGCCGCCTGGGCGCTCGCCGCGATGACGCTGATGCGGTTCTGCTACGGCGCCCTGCTGGTGATGCTGCTGATGCTGTGCCGCTATGCCCTCTCCTCGACCACGCAGGGAGGACTGAGGCTGCTGGTGCTGGCGTTGGGGATATCCGGCGCCGGCTTCTTCGCGGCGGCCGTGGTGACGCCCTGGGCCGCGGGGCGGCTCGGTCCGGGCCGCTGGATCGTCGTGTGCGCCGCGGCGGCCGCCGTGTTGGAACCCGTCCTCGGACTCCCGTTCGCCACCGGTCCCATGCTGGCCGCGACGTTCGTCCTGGGGCTGACCACCCAAGGCGCGAAGATCGCGACCGACACGGTGGTGCAGTCCTCCGTGGACGACGGCTACCGCGGCCGGATCTTCTCCGTCTACGACGTCCTGTTCAACATCGCCTTCGTCGGGGCCGCCGCGGTGGCCGCCCTGATGCTGCCGCCGGACGGACGTTCGGCCACGCTGGTTGTGACAGTGGCCTTTGTCTACGGGGCGGTTGCTGTGGCTATGGCCCGCTTTGAACGCCGGTAAGTGTCACATGAAGGCCACAGACTCCCTCTGAGTTACAGCAGTGTCAGTGGCGGCCGGTAACTTACCTCCGTCTTACGCACTTCTTATGTGCGCTGCTCACCCACTCATCTAGGGGGACCCCCAAGTGACCACTCCACCCCAGGGCCAGAACCCGTTCGCACAGGGCCAGCCGCAGCCGCCCGCCCCGTACCCGCCCCAGGGCTCCGCTCCGTACGCGCCTGTTCCGCCGGCGGCTCCGGGCAGACGGATCAACAAGAAGGTGGTGCGCATCCTCGCCTTCATAGTCATCGCGATACTCGTCGCCGTCGGCAAGTGGTACCTGGGGAAGACCGACGCGGAGACGACCGCCGTCGGCAGCTGCATGCACAACAAGGGCACGGAGAGCAGCCCCGATCTGAAGACCGTCGACTGCTCCTCGAGTGACGCGCAGTTCAAGGTGGTCCAGAAGTTCGACAACACCAGCGACGACAGCAAGTGCGAGGCCGTCAAGGAAGCGACGATCTCCTACTACCAGACCGGCGACAACCATGACGTCGTGCTCTGCCTGAAGGAAGTCAAGTAGCACCAAGGCGGGTCTGCCGGCGATCACCGAGGTCATCGGCCTCGGCATCAGCGTCAACGTCACGCTGATCTTCTCGCTGGAGCGCTACCGCGAGG
>NZ_JBEXCS010000031.1:0-90845 GCF_040605395.1 Streptomyces sp. NPDC005648
GCCCAGACGCGACTGCTGCACGCTCTGGCCGGCGGCGGACGCACCCTGGTCGCCTTCGGCGATCCCGGCCGCCTCGGCCTGCTGGGCCTTGACGACGGCGGCGTACTCGTCGACGTACTCCTGCTCGGAGAGCTTGAGGATGGCGTACATGATCTCGTCGGTGATGGCCCGCAGGATCGCCTTCTCGTTCTCCATGCCGGCGTAGCGGGAGAAGTCGAGGGGCTTGCCGAAGCGGATGACGACGGGATGGAGGTTCGGGATGACCTTGCCGGGCGGCTGTGCCTCGAAGGTGCCGATCATCGCGCAGGGGATGACCGGGACCTGGGCCTTGAGCGCCATGACGGCGACGCCCACCTTGCCCTTGTAGAGACGGCCGTCGTGGGAGCGGGTGCCCTCGGGGTAGATGCCGAGCAGCTCGTCCTTGCGCAGTACCCCGAGGCCCTCGCGGATGGCGGCCTGGCCCGCCTCCTTGCCGGTGCGGTCGACCGGGATCTGCCCCGCGCTACGGAAGAAGGTCGCGGTGAGCCGCCCCTTGATACCGGGGCCGGTGAAGTACTCCTTCTTCGCCAGGAAGGTGATCCGGCGCTTGAGGATCGCCGGCATCAGGAAGTGGTCCGAGAAGGAGAGATGGTTGCCGGCGACGATGGCCGGGCCCTCGTCCGGAACGTGTTCGAGGCCTTCGATCCGAGGCCTGAAGACCAGTCTCAGCAGAGGTCCCAGCAACACGTATTTGAGCACGTAATAGAACAAAGGGGTCGCTCCTCACTCCGGCGGATCGCCTGGGCCGCCGCGTTCCAGCAGGTCAACCGGCGTGCTGTGGGGCTGCCAGTGTATGTGCAGGCGCAGTTCGCCGGAACACGGCGGACGCCGCGTCGAGGGCATGGGGACAACTGCGTGACCAGCCTCCTGTTACTGACCGGTACAGATCAAGTTGATCGCCCAGTTTGGCGCGATGTCCACGCGATCGGCCGTGTGGACAGCCCCGCGCACCCTGTGAAAAACCCCGCGCGCCGACCGGCTCCACGGCGGTACGGTCCCCGGATGCTCGATGAAGACGGCTATTTCGGAGAAGACATCGCGGCCGGCTACGACGACTCGTCGGCCGACATGTTCCGCCCCGAGGCGGTGGATCCGGCGGTGGACCTGCTGGCCGAACTGGCCGGAGACGGCCGGGCCCTGGAGTTCGGTGTCGGCACCGGCCGCATCGCCCTCCCGCTGGCCCGCCGCGGCATCCCGGTGCACGGCGTCGACCTGTCCCGCGCCATGGTGGCCCGGCTGCGCGCCAAGCCGGGCGGCGAGGACGTCGGGGTGACGATCGGCGACTTCGCGACCGCCGAGGCGGAGGGCGAGTTCTCCGTCGCCTACCTGGTCTTCAACACGATCATGAACCTGACCACCCAGGACGCCCAGGTGGAGTGCTTCCGCAACGCCGCCCGCCATCTGCGGCCCGGCGGCCGTTTCGTGGTCGAGGTCATGGTGCCCGAACTGCGCAAGCTCCCGCACGGGCAGAACGCGGTCCCGTTCCACATCAGCGCGACCAAGTGGGCCTTCGACCTGTACGACGTCGCCACCCAGGAGATGAGCTCGAACTACGTCACCCTCCGCGACGGACGCGCCGAGCGGTGGTCCGTCCCGTTCCGCTACGTCTGGCCGGCCGAGCTGGACCTGATGGCCCGGCTGGCCGGAATGCGGCCGCGCGACCGCTGGGAGGACTGGACGGGCAAGCCCTTCACCGCGGACAGCCCCCGGCATGTCTCGGTCTGGGAGAAGCCCGCGGGCTGACCCCGCCCCCTACCCGGGCAGGCGGTGCAGGACGTCGACGACCCGGGTGGGATCCTCGGGGCCCAGATGGCACGCCCCGGGGAAGTCGTGCACCCTGAAGCGGTTGTCCGGGGTGAGCTCGTCGGCCTCCGCGATCATGCGGTCCTGAAGCGCCGTGGCGACGGTCCTGTCCCGGCCCATCCGCAGATACGTCCGCGGAATCCGCCCCCAGGTCCCGGCCCGCCCCACGGCCCGGTCGCCGTACGCCGTCATCGACTCGTCGGTCTGCATGCCCTCCAGGACGCGCAGGAACCCCTCGTCCGAGTAGTCGGCGCAGATCATCTCGCGGAACACCGCGAGGTCACGCCGTTCGGCGGTACGCCAGTTGAGGCGCAGCACGCCCAACGTCGCGGGATCGCCGATGAGTTGGTCGAGCGGCGTGATCGCCTGCCGTCCTTCCGGGGAGCCCGCGCAGTCGTTGAGCGAGGGCATGCTGCGGCTCGGGCAGAACGCGGCCATGTAGCAGATGTGGGCCAGGAGTTGGGGCACCGCGTCGGCGACCCGGCTGACCGAGACACCGCCCATGCTGTGGCCGACCAGCACCACCGGCCCACCGAGCCGCGCGGCCCGCCGTACCGCCCCGGTCACCCGCCGCTCGTAGTCGTCCAGGGTGAGCGCGGCCACCGGCGAGGGCTCGGTCGCCAGCGCCCGCAGGTCCTGCGCCTGGTAGGCCTTGGGCACGAACTTCTCGGTGCCGTGCAGGGGTTGGTCCACCGTGACGACCCGGTGCCCGCGCAGCGCCAGCTCCCTGCCGATCGCCGTCCAGAACGATCCCGCGCTGTGCGTGCCGTGCACCAGGACGTACGTCCGCACGCCCCCGTGGGCCCGAGCGGTGCCCGCGCCGGTGCCGAGCGCGAGGGCCGCGCCCCCGGATGCCGCCGCCAGCCGGCCGAGCACCCGTCGCCGGGAGAGACGTGCCGAACTGCCTGTGCCGCCCGCGGCGCCGACGCCGCCCGTGAGTGAGTTCATGCCGACGACGCTACGAACCCCGCCGGCCCCGGACCATGGCCCTGTGCCCCCGCCCACGGGTGTACATGACGACACCCCCGCCCGCGGGTCCGCACGACGACACCCGGTCCGCGGGTGGACCCGCACCCCCGCCGCTCACAGCCGCACGATCACCAGCGCCGTGTCGTCCGTCGCACCCCCCGGCGGCAAAAGTTCCAGCAGGACGGCGTCCGCCAGGCGTTCGGGGTCCAGTGCGCGGTGGCGGGCGAGGGATTCGGCGAGGCGGGTCAGACCAGTGTCGATGTCCTCGTGGCGGCGTTCGATCAGTCCGTCGGTGTAGAGGGCGAGGGTGGCGCCCGCCGTGTAGCTCGTCCAAGCCTGAGGTCTCGGAAACGGGTCGGGGCGGGCGTCCAGCGGCGGGTCGGTGGCCTTGTCGAGGAACTCCACCCGGCCGTCGGCGTGGACCAGCACCGGCGGCGGATGACCGGCGCTGCTGTAGGTGATGCTGTGGTCGTCGTAGTCGATGAACGTGGTGACGACCGTGGCCGACTCGGCGCCGTCGACCACGTTCGCGTACCGGCCCAGGACGTTCAGCGCCTCGGCGGGGCCCGCCGCGACCCGGGACGCGGCGCTGAGCGCGCTGCGCAGCTGGCCCATCACCCCGGCGGCCGCCAGCCCGTGCCCGACCACGTCGCCCACGGCCACGCCGACGCGGTTGCCGCCGACCAGGTCGACGAGGTCGTACCAGTCCCCGCAGACGTTCAGCGCGCCGACCGCGGGCCGGTAGCGGACGGCGGCCCGGTGGTGGCCGACCTGCCGGCGGGCGGGGAGCATGGCCTCCTGGAGGGCGAGGGCGACCTCGCGCTCACGGGCGTGGGCCGCGCGCAGCCGTTCGTTGAGCTCCTGCAGTTCCCGCGCCCGGGTGTACAGCTCGGCCTCCAGGACCCGCGAGCGGCTGCCGGTGGGCCCGCCGCGCGCCTTGATCAGCTCGGTGACCTCCTCGACACGGTGGACCAGCAGCAGGACCTTGCCCTCCGGGCCGAGCACCGGGGCGTTGATCGGGCTCCAGTAACGCTCCTCCCACTCCCCGGGGCGGCCGGGGACCTCCACGTCGTAGCGCTGCAGAGCCATCGCGTCGCGTTCCCCGGTCTGCAGGACCCGCTGCAGCGAGGCGGCGAGATTGCGCATGCCGGACGCGCCGTCGTCCTTCGGGTTGTCCGGGAAGACGTCGAAGAGATAGCGCCCGACCACCTGCTCGCGTGTGCGCCCGGACATCCGCAGGAACTCCTCGTTGGCGTCCGCGTACACCAGGTCGGGCGTCAGCAGTGCCACCATCCCCGGCAGACACTGGAACACCGCCGCATAGTCGATGGCCGCATCGTTCATGGCTCCGCCTCACCGCCGGGTTCATACCATTTTCATGTGTCATGTGACATAGCACATGTGCGGACCCCGTATGTCAGGCCGGCGGCTCGGTCAGCGACTGCTCGGCCCAGATCACCTTCCCCTCGGGCACGAACCGGGTGCCCCAGCGCTGGGTGAACTGCGAGACCAGCAGCAGCCCGCGGCCGCCCTCGTCGGTGGTGCGGGGATGGCGCAGATGCGGTGCGGTGGCGCCGCCGTCGGAGACCTCGCAGATCAGGGCGCGTTCCCTGATCAGCCGGAGCCGGATGGGGCCCTCCGCGTGCCGGATGGCGTTGGTGACCAGCTCGCTGACCACCAGTTCCGTGGTGAAGGCCAGCTCCTGAAGGCCCCACTCGGTCAGCTGCCGGGTCGCCTCCTTGCGGGCGTCGGCGACCACGGCCGGGTCGGCGGGCAGGTCCCAGTCGGCGACCTGGTCGGCGCCGAGCAGACGGGTGCGGGCCATCAGCAGGGCCACGTCGTCGTGCGGCCGGGCCGGGGTCAGCGCGTCCACGACGGTCCGGCAGCGCAGCTCGAGCGATGCGGAGGCCCGTTCCAGGGCCCGGCGCAGCCGGTCGCGGTCCGCGTCCACGGCCCCGTCCTGGTCCTCGCGGGCCAGCAGCCCGTCGGTGTGCAGGGCGAGGGTGCTGCCCTCGGCCAGGGCCAGCTCTACGGACTCGAAGGGCGGGCCGCCCGAGCCGAGCGTCGAGGCCGGCGGCAGGTCGACGAAGCCGACGGTGCCGTCGGGCAGGATGACGGCCGGGGCGGGATGGCCCGCCGCGGCCATGGTGCACTGACCGTCGACGGGGTCGTAGACGACGTACACACAGCCGGACCCGGCGACCTGCGGCGCGTCCGGGTCGACGCCCTCCTCCAGGGCCGTCCGGCAGGCCAGGTCGTCGAGATGGGCCAGCACCTCGTCGGGCGGCAGGTCGAGCGCCGCGAGGGTGCGTACGGCGGTCCGGAGCCGGCCCATCGCCGCGGCGGCGTCGATGCCGTGCCCGGGCACCTCGCCCACGACCAGGGCGACCCGGGCGCCGGAGAGCGGGATGAGGTCGTACCAGTCGCCGCCCAGGCCGGTCAGCTCGTCGGCGGGGCGGTAGTGGGCGGCCACCTCCACCGCGTCCTGCTCGGGCAGCCGGCGCGGCAGCAGACTGCGCTGGAGCACCAGGGCCGCGTCGCGCTCGCGGGTGTAGCGGCGGGCGTTGTCCACGCAGACGGCGGCCCGTGACACCAGGTCCTCGGCCAGCAGCAGGTCGTCCTCGTCGAACGGCTCCTGGCGGCCGCGCCGGAAGAAGGTGGTGACGCCCAGCGTCACGCCCCGCGCGCGGATCGGCACGATCACCACGCTGTGCAGCCCGAGCTCCATGAACGTGGCCGTCCGGCCGCCGGGTATGTCGGTCGCCCACTCCTTGGCCAGCGGGTCCAGGCGCCCCTCGCGCCAGGACCGGCCGGTGACGAGGGAGCGGACCGGCGGCGAGCCGGCCAGATAGGTCGCCACCTCGCCGATCTCCACGACGGACTCCGGGACACCGCTGTTCACCGACTGCTGCCCCGCCCGGCGCAGCGGCACCCGGTCCGGGTCGGCGGGCGGCCCGGCTGTCGGCTCGGCGCCCCGCAGCACCGACTCCAGCAGATCCACACAGACGTAGTCGGCGAACCCCGGCACGGCCACGTCGGCCAGTTCCTGCGCGGTCCGGGTGATGTCCAGGGTGCGGCCGATGGACTCGCCGGCCCGGTCGAGCAGGGCGAGCCGCTGCCGCGCGCGGTGCTTCTCGGTGATGTCGACGACGGTGTAGTAGACGCCCATCGGATGGCCGCGGTCGTCCTCCAGCCGGGTGAACGACATCATGTGCGCCGTCTCCCGGTGCGGCGCGGAACGCACCTGGCCGACATGCTCGTATCCCACGACCGGCAGGCCCGTCTCCAGCACCCGCCGCATCTGGGTCTCGATGCCGTCGAAGTCGATGCCCGGCTGGATCTCCCCGAGCCTCCGCCCGAGACGCTCCGCCGCGGAGCCGCCGCCGAACCGCTCCAGGGCCGCGTTGGACCACACACAGCGCAGGTCCGCGTCCACGATCGCTATGCCCACGGGGGAGCCGGTGACCATCTGCTCCAGGACCGTACGGCTCATGTCCCAGCCGCGTGCCCCGGCCGCCACGTCGGAGAGCAGCACCAGCCAGCGGGGCGCCTCGCCGGGCTCCATCGCCGGGGTGATGCGCACCATGACACGGACCGGCCGCCCGTCCCTGTGCCGTGCGGTCAGGAGGCCGGCCCAGCCGCCGTCCCTGCGGCAGCGCGCGACCAGTTCGGGCATGCGCGCGGCGTCCTCCGCGGCCAGCAGACCGGAGACCGGAGTGCCCAAGACCTCGGCCGGCGCGTATGCCAGCAGCCGCTGGGCGTCCCGTGTCCAGCTCCGCACCACGCCCTGCGTGTCGAGCAGCAGGGGCGCGGCATCGGCCACGTCGAACCGCTGCCGGGCGACGTCCTGCTCCTCATGAGTGCCCACGGCCGACCTCTCTGTCGCTGAGAGTGGTCTACCACCTCTTGACCCAGTCTTCACCCTTCGGGCACAGATGGGGCCACGGGGACCACCGGTGCGGTGCCGCACACCGATCGTCCCCACCGCTCCACTGTGGGTCAGGAGCCCTGGGTCAGCACCTTCTCCAGGGCGCCGAGCGCTCCCGTCAGCTCCTCGGAGGTGATCGTCAGCGGCGGGGCCAGGCGGATGGTCGAGCCATGGGTGTCCTTGACCAGGACACCCTCCTCCATGAGGCGGGCGCTGACCTCGCGGCCGGTGCCGAGGGCCGGGTCGATGTCGACGCCCGCCCACAGGCCGCGGGAGCGGAAGCCGAGGACACCCTTGCCGACCAGGTCGGTGAGTCCGCCGCGCAGCACCACACCCAGCTCGGCGGCCCGCCGCTGGAACTCGCCCGTCTCCAGCAGCTCGATCACGGCGGTGCCGACGGCCGCGGCCAGCGGGTTGCCGCCGAAGGTCGAGCCGTGCTCGCCCGGCCGCAGCACGCCCAGCACATCACGGCGGCCGACCACCGCCGACACCGGGACGATGCCGCCGCCCAGCGCCTTTCCGAGGAGGAGGAGATCGGGGACGACCGACTCGTGTTCGACGGCGAGCGTGCGACCGGTGCGGCCGAGCCCGGACTGGATCTCGTCCGCGATGAACAGACAGCCCGCGCGTCGGGTCAGCTCCCGTACGCCGGTCAGATAGCCGTCGTCCGGGATGATCACGCCCGCCTCGCCTTGAATGGGCTCGATCAGCACGGCCGCCGTCGTCTCGTCGACAGCCGCCTCCAGGGCCGCCAGGTCGTTGTACGGCACGATCCGGAAGCCCGGCGTGAAGGGGCCGAAGCCCCGGCGCGCCGTCTCGTCCGTGGAGAACGACACGATCGTCGTCGTACGGCCGTGGAAGTTGTCCGCGGCGACCACGACGGTCGCCCGGTCGGCCGGTACGCCCTTCACCTCGTACGCCCATTTGCGGGCCACCTTGATGCCCGACTCGACCGCCTCCGCCCCGGTGTTCATCGGCAGGACCATGTCGAGGCCGGTCAACCCGGCCAGCCGCTCGGCGAATTCGGCCAGGCGGTCGTTGTGGAAGGCGCGGGAGGTGAGGGTGAGGCGGTCCAGCTGGTCGTGGGCCGCGCGGATCAACGCCGGGTGCCGGTGGCCGAAGTTGAGGGCCGAGTAACCCGCCAGCATGTCCAGGTGGCGGCGGCCCTCGACGTCCTCCACCCAGCTGCCCTCGGCGCGGGCGACGACCACGGGCAGCGGATGGTAGTTGTGCGCGAGGACCGGCTCCTCGGCGCGGATCAGGTCGGCGGAGGTGCGCGTGGTCACGGGAGCGGTCATGAACGGATCTCCTGGGTGCAGCACTTGATGCCGCCGCCTGCCTTGCGGAACTCGGACAGGTCGACGGGCACGGGGACATAGCCACGGTCGGCGACGGAAGCGGCGAGGGACTCGGCCTGGGGCGCGATGAACACGTTCCGGCCGTCGGACACGGCGTTGAGGCCGAAGGCCAGCGCGTCGTCCAGCGTGGCCGGCACCGCGTCCGGATACAGCCGCGCCAGCACCTCGCGGCTGCCCGGCGAGAACGCCTCCGGGTAGTACGCGATGTTGTTGCCGTCGGCGGAGTCGTCCAGCACGAACAGCGCCGTGTCCAGGTGGTAGAAGCGCGGGTCCACCAGGGTCAGGCTGATCACCGGGTGCCCGAAGAACTCCTGCACCTCGCGATGCGCCTCACGGGTCGTACGGAACCCGGTGCCGGCCAGGACGTAGCGCCCCGTCCAGACCAGGTCGCCCTCGCCCTCGCAGACCGACTCGGGCCGGTGCACGTCGAAGCCGGCCGACTTGAACCAGGTGTCGTAGTGCGTGGACTCGGGGCGCCGCTCGGGGGCGTGGAAGAAGGAGCCGAAGACGCGGCCGTCCACGACGACCGCCGAGTTCGCGGCGAAGACCATGTCCGGGAGACCGGGGGCCGGCTCCAGGCTGTCGACGGTGTGGCCGTGGCTGCGGTAGGCGCCGATCAGGGCCTGCCACTGCTCCCGGGCCAGGTCCACGTCGACGCGGACATCGGGTTGCATCCAGGGATTGATCGCGTACTGCACGGCGAAGTGTCTGGGTTCGCAGACGAGGTACCGCCGCCGGCGCGGCACACGGGAGTCGGTCACAGAGGGGTTCCTCCGCTTCCTGGAGTGTCGACTGGGGTTGACACCAAGGTAGGAAGTGACGGAGAGGGGCGACAAGCAACGGGAATTGCGTGTCCGCGCAGGAATGCTGCGTCTTTGACCGGTGGAACGCAGATGTGCTGCGTTTTCGCGCGTTTATTCGGGAGCGGGCTGGGTGGCGCCCGCCTCCGGGCTCTCCGGCAGCAGATGGGACAGCACCATCACGCTGATCGTCTTGCGGATGAACGGCTCGACACGGATCCGCTCCAGCACCTCCTCGAAGTGCTCCACATCCCGCGCCCGCACATGCAGCAGCGCGTCCGCGCCGCCCGTCACGGTCATCGCCGCGGTGATCTCCGGATGGTTGCGGACGACCTCCGCCAGCCGCCGGGGCGGCGCCGCGCCCTCGCAGTACACCTCGACGTACGCCTCCGTGCGCCAGCCCAGCGCCGACGGCTCCACCGTCGCCGTGAACCCGGTGATCACACCCGTCTCGCGCAGCCGGTCCACGCGCCGCTTGACCGCCGTCGACGACAGCCCGACGGCCGCGCCGATCTCGGCGAAGCTGGTGCGCGCGTTCGCCATCAGGGCGGTGACGATCTTCCGGTCCAGCTCGTCGAAAGGGGCGGGCCTGCTGTTCATGGGGGCACTGTATCCAGCACGGACGTCCACGCCCCGGTACATGTCCAGGCGTTCGGATTACACCTACACTCCGGGTTCATGCTGCGCGCCCTCGCCGTCGACGACGAACGCCCCTCGCTGGAGGAACTGCTCTATCTGCTGAACGCCGATCCACGGATAGGCAGCGCGGAGGGCGCGGGCGACGCGACCGAGGCGCTGCGCCGCATCAACCGGGCGCTGCAGTCCGGGCCGGGCGGCGCCGAGGCGATCGACGTCGTCTTCCTCGACATCCAGATGCCCGGTCTCGACGGACTGGACCTGGCCCGACTGCTGACCGGGTTCGCCGAGCCCCCGCTCGTCGTGTTCGTCACCGCCCACGAGGACTTCGCCGTACAGGCCTTCGACCTCAAGGCGGTCGACTACGTCCTCAAGCCCGTCCGCAAGGAACGCCTCGCCGAGGCCGTCCGCCGCGCCGCCGAACTCACCGGCAACACCCCGCGCATCCCCGTCCACGAGCCCGACCCCGACCACATACCCGTGGAACTCGGCGGAGTGACCCGCTTCGTGGCGGTCGACGACATCACCCATGTCGAGGCCCAGGGCGACTACGCCCGTCTGCACACCGAAAGGGGCAGCCACCTCGTCCGCATCCCGCTGTCCACCCTGGAGGACCGCTGGCGCCTGCGCGGCTTCGTCCGCATCCACCGCCGCCACCTGGTCGCCCTGCGCCATGTCGGCGAACTCCGCCTGGACGCGGGCACGGTGAGCGTCATGGTCGGGGGCGAGGAGCTCCAGGTCAGCCGGCGGCACGCGCGCGAACTGCGGGATTTGCTGATGAGGAGGCCCTGACCGTGCCCCACCAGGACCCCGCCGAGCGCCGGGTCGTCGTCACCGGCCCGCCCCGCCGCACCCTCCCCCACGCTCGGCTTCGCTCGCGCGGGCGGTACCCCCATGCCTCCGGCTACTACCGCCCCCGCACCGAGATCGACGAGCAGACCACCCTCGGCCACACCTACGTCCGCTCCCTGATGCGCACCCAACTGCGCGCCGCTCTCGCGGTGTTCGCGGTCCTCGGCCTCCTCATCGGCCCGCTGCCCCTCGTCTTCGCCGCCATGCCCGACGCCCGCCGCCTCGAATGGGCCGTCCTCGGCTTCTGTCTCTACGCCCCGCTCGTCCTGCTCGCCCTCTGGTACGTCCGCCGCGCCGAACGCAACGAACGGGACTTCGTGCGGCTCGTCGAGGACCGATGAACTCCACGTACGCCGTACCGGCGGTCGCCCTCGTCGTCGTCGCGACGGTCCTCGTGGGCGCCTTCGGTCTGCGCATATCCCGCACCACCTCCGACTTCTACGTCGCCTCCCGCACCGTCGGCCCCCGCCTCAACGCGGCCGCCATCAGCGGCGAGTACCTCTCCGCCGCGTCCTTCCTGGGCATCGCGGGCCTGGTCCTGATCCAGGGCCCGGACATGCTCTGGTACCCGGTCGGCTACACCGCCGGCTACCTCGTCCTGCTCCTCTTCGTCGCCGCTCCACTGCGCCGCTCCGGCGCCTACACGCTCCCCGACTTCGCCGAGGCACGGCTCGCCTCGTACGGCGTGCGCCGGCTGGCCGGAGCCTTCGTCGTGGGCGTCGGCTGGCTCTACCTGCTGCCGCAACTCCAGGGCGCGGGGCTGACGCTGACCGTGCTGACCGGCGCGCCGGACTCCCTCGGCGGGCTGATCGTGGCCGTCGTCGTGGTCGCCACCGTCGCCGCCGGCGGTATGCGCAGCATCACCTTCGTACAGGCCTTCCAGTACTGGCTCAAGCTCACCGCGCTCCTCGTCCCCGCGCTCTTCCTGGTGCTCGCCTGGCAGAGCGACGGAGCGCCCCGGCACGCCTTCGAGGAACCCGCGACCTTCCGCGATCAGCGTGTCGTCCGCGTCGACGACAGCCTCGACCTGGAACTCGCCAGGCCCCTCACCGTCACCGTGACCGGCACGGTCGACGGCCGACGGCACGACGACCAACGCGTCCGGCTCCCCACCGGCACCCACCACATCGCCCGGGGCACCCGGCTGACCTTCGCCGAGGGCACCCCCGTCCCCGACGCCGACCGGGGCACCGACGGCGGCATGTCGACCTCCCTCGCCGCGGGCCGCGAGGAACGCCCGCTGTACGCCACGTACGGGCTGATCCTCGCCACCTTCCTCGGCACCATGGGCCTGCCCCATGTCGTCGTCCGCTTCTACACCAGCCCCCACGGTGTCGCCGCCCGCCGCACCACGGTCGCCGTCCTCGGCCTGATCGGCGCGTTCTACCTGCTGCCGCCCCTCTACGGCGCCCTCGGCCGCCTCTACACCCCCGAACTCGCCCTCACCGGCGACGCGGACGCGTCCGTCCTGCTGCTGCCGGACCGGATGATCGGGGGCGTCGGCGGCGATCTGCTCGGCGCGCTGGTGGCGGGCGGGGCCTTCGCCGCGTTCCTCTCCACCGCGTCCGGACTGACCATGGCCGTCGCCGGTGTCCTCACCCAGGACGTCCTGCCGACGCGCGGCGTACGGCACTTCCGGCTCGGGACGGTACTGGCGATGGCCGTGCCGCTGGCGGCGAGTGTGCTGGTGGGCGGGCTTCCGGTGGCCGACGCGGTCGGACTGGCCTTCGCCGTGTCCGCGTCGTCCTTCTGCCCGCTCCTCGTCCTCGGCATCTGGTGGCGGCGGCTGACCCCGCCGGGGGCGGCGGCCGGGATGCTGGTCGGGGGCGGCTCGGCGTTCGTGGCGGTGGCGGCCACGATGGCGGGCCTCCCGGCCGGCGGGCCCCTCCACGCCTTACTGGCCTGGCCCGCCCTCTGGTCGGTTCCGCTGGGCTTCCTCACCATGGTGCTGGTGTCACTGGCGACCCCGGGACGGGTGCCGCCGGGAACGGAGGCGATCCTCGCCAGGTTCCATCTGCCGGAGGAGCTCAGGGCGGAGGTGAAGGCGTGAGCGGATTCCTCGCCGGCCTGTGCGTGGCTGTACTCCCGCTGCTCGCCGCCGGGTTCTGGCTGGGCCGGCGTACGGCCCGCCCCGAGACCCTCGGCGGACTGGGCACCCCCGTCGAGCACGCCACGTTCCAGACGCTGCACACCGCCTCCCTGGCCGCGCCCCCGCTCCGGGCGGGGCTGACGGAGGAGACCGCCCGCAAGTCGGCCCGCCGGCTGCGCTCGCTGCTCGGCACGGACGCGCTGTGTCTGACGGACCGCGAGGAGGTACTGGTCTGGGACGGCGTCGGCGGCCATCACC
Source organism: Streptomyces sp. NPDC005648 (assembly GCF_040605395.1). Lineage (NCBI taxonomy): Bacteria > Bacillati > Actinomycetota > Actinomycetes > Kitasatosporales > Streptomycetaceae > Streptomyces > Streptomyces sp. NPDC005648. The sequence continues at coordinate 12,733 of NZ_JBEXCS010000031.1, forward strand.
GTACGGAGATCATGGAACGCCTCGCCGGAGTGCTGGAGACCGGCCGCGGTGAGGCCTTCCGGCTGAAGTGCGACCACCCGGACTGCCCGGTCCGCTGGGCCGTGGTCGCTCCCCTCACCGTCGACGACCGTGTGCACGGCGCCCTGGTCGCCTGCGCCCCGCGCGAGTCCGCCGTGCTGGTGAGGGCCGCGGGCGAGGTCGCCCGATGGGTGAACGTCCAGCTGGAGCTGGCCGATCTCGACCAGTCCCGCACCCGGCTGATCGAGGCCGAGATCAGGGCACTTCGGGCCCAGATCTCGCCGCACTTCATCTTCAACTCGCTCGCCGTCATCGCGAGCTTCGTCCGCACCGACCCCGAGCGCGCCCGCGAACTCCTCCTGGAATTCGCGGACTTCACCCGCTACTCGTTCCGCAGGCATGGCGATTTCACCACCCTTGCCGACGAACTCCACGCCATCGACCACTACTTGGCACTGGTCCGGGCCCGCTTCGGCGACCGGCTCTCCGTCACTCTGCAGATCGCCCCCGAGGTACTCCCGGTCGCCCTGCCCTTCCTCTGCCTCCAGCCGCTCGTCGAGAACGCCGTCAAGCACGGACTGGAGGGCAAGACCGCCAACGCCGGCGGCAAGTGCCACATCACCATCACCGCGCAGGACGCCGGCGCCGAGGCCCTGGTCGTCATCGAGGACGACGGGGTCGGCATGGACCCGGTCCTGCTCCGCCGTATCCTCGCGGGCGAGGTCAGCCCGTCCGGCGGCATCGGCCTGTCCAACGTCGACGACCGGCTCCGGCAGGTCTACGGCGACGACCACGGGCTCGTCATCGAGACGGCCGTCGGCGCGGGCATGAAGGTGTCCGCCCGGCTGCCGAAATACCAGCCGGGCGTGCACTCCGCCGGGCGGATCGCCCAGGAGTACTCCGGGGACTGAGCCTCAGGGAGCGCTGCGGGTCGCGATCATCCCGAGGGTCAGCAGCCCCAGCACCACCCAGCCGAACCACAGCCAGCCGTTGGAGCCGAGTGCCACCGTGTAGGCGGTCACCACGACGAGACCGCCGACGGTGAGCACCCCCATCGCCTTCGTAGAGCCGTCCGTGGAACCGGGCATCGCGACACCCTCCTCAGGATTCGTCCCCCTCCATGGTGCCTCCGTTCTGCTTCCGGACGGTGCACACGACGAAATGCGTGCCGGACTTCCACGGTCCCTGACTGGTCCAGGACCCGGCGGTGTAGACCGACGGGTCGAAGCCGTAGTCACGTGGCGGCACGGCCTTCGCGCAGGCCGAGTCGGACTCCGTACGCGCCTCGGCGAGCGTGACGTCCTCGCCCAGCCGGGTGAAGCCGAGCACCTGCTCGTCGTGCGGCCCGGAGCAGGGGACCAGCCGGGCGTCCCGGTTGGTGCGGGTCTCCAGACAGTCCCGGCGCTGCATGTTCGACGTGTCGACGAAGGCGGAACCCGGCTTGCGGTGGGCACCGAGCGGCCCGTACGTGGATCCGTGCGCGCCCAGCACCAGACAGGCGGTCCGCCCTCCCGCGCTCTCGAAGCCGTCGTCGGTCGGCACGATCGCGACCGTCCGCGCGTCCGCCAGCCGCTCCCGGACCTCCTGCGTCCGCTCCTCGCACCGCGCCGGCCCGCTCCTGCGCGCCTCGTCCGCCGAGGCGGCCTTCACGAACGCCATCACCTGCCCGTCGGGCGCCTTGCCCTGGCAGGGAGAGACCAGCGTGAGCCGGGGCGTCCCCTGGAAACGCGCCGAGTCCGGCCAGTCGGCGGCCACGCAGTCGCCGTCCCGGAGCGGCTCGGCCAGCCCCACGGCCGTCCCGTACGGCGCCGCCTTCGTACCGCCGTCACCGCCCTTCGTCTGGTGGGCCATGGCGTACCAGACCCCGCCCAGGGCCAGCAGCAGGCCGAGGAAGCAGGCGATCACGGCACGCAGGGCGCGGGGGAGCTCCCGGCGATGACGGCCGGGCGCGGAGACGGGAACGGGCCCGGGCATGAGAACAGCCCCGAAACCGTCCGGGCCGGCGGCCCCGGTCCCATACGGCTGGACCGACCCGGACGGAGCCGAGCCGGGCCCCGGCCATCGCCGCGCGCCGGGTGCCGCCGGCGGGGGAGCCGACGCCTCCGCCCAGTGGGGTCGCCCGGTGCCCGGCGGGAGAGGGGCGGTCCCGGACCACGGGGGCTGGGAGCCGAGGTCGGTCTGGGTCCTGACGTACGGCTCGGCCTGCGGTGTCACGATCCGCGACAGCGCCGCCTCCGCCTCCGTCGCGGAGAGCCGCAGCCCCGGGTCCTTCTCCAGCAGATGGCGCAGTACGGGGCCCAGCGCCCCGGCACGCACCGTCGGGCGGGGCTCCTCCATCACCACGGCCGTCACCTCGGCGAGGTTCGACTCCCGCTCGAAGGGGCCCCGGCCCTCGACGCCGTAGTACAGCGTGCAGCCCAGCGAGAACAGGTCGGCGGCCGGGGTCGGCGGCCCGCCCGTGGCCCGCTCCGGCGCCAGATAGCCGGACGTTCCCACCAGCACGGACGCCAGCGTGTAGCGGGTCTCGCCGGCGTCCGGTTGCACCGAGATGCCGTAGTCGGTGAGCAGGACGCGCCCGTACGGCGCCCCCGAGCGGTCCGGCGCCAGGAGGATGTTCGCCGGTTTCACGTCCCGGTGCATCACCCCCCGCTCGTGGCCGGCGGTCAGCGCGTCCAGGACGGCGAGCCCGATGCGGGCGCACTCCGCGGGCGCGAGCGGACCGCGCTGTTCGACGAGGTCACGCAGATCGGTCGCGCCCGCCACGTACTCCATCACGATCCACGGCAGCCCCTCGTGCTCCAGCACGTCGTGCACGGTCACCACATGAGGGTGACCGCGCAGGCCCGCCGCGTGCCGGGCCTCCGCGCGCGCCCGGGCGACCCTGGCCTCCCGCTCCTCGCCCGTCGGTTCGGGATCCCGGAACACGATCTCCTTGAGTGTGACCTCGCAGGCGAGTCTCTGGTCGTGGGCGAGCCACACATGGCCCATGCCGCCGCTGCCGAGCCGGTTCAGCAGCAGATAACGGCCGGCGATGACCCGGCCCACTCCCGACGTCGGTGATCCTGAATGCATCCGGTGACTCCCGGGTTCTGCGGGGGCGCTACATGAACGCGCTCGACGCGGGCCCCGAGGACGCGGGCTCGCCCGAGGCGGGGGCGCTGGTGGTCTCGGGCGGGGGAGCGCTCCTGGTGACCGGGGCGCTGGGCGGCGGTGGCGCGCTGGTGGTCACCGGGGCGCTCGACGGAGGCGGCGCGGCGCTGCTCGTCGCCGGATGACTGGTCGGCGGTGCGACGGTCGTCGGGGGCGCCGCACTCGACGGCGGTTTCGCCGAGCTGGGTGGCGGGGCGCTCGACGAGTGCGCGGAGGACGACGGTCCACCGGACGACGGCCCGGCTGTGGAGGGCCCGGCCGTGGAGGGCCCGGATGAGGACGGCCCGGATGAGGACGGCCCGGACCCGCTGCTCGTACCGGAGGAAGGTGTGGACGGCGACACGGACGACGGTGCCGAGGACGACGGGGGCGCCTTCGACGTGCCGGAGGACGACGAGGACGACGAGGACGCCGGAGGAGCGATGGTCCCCCCGGACGGACCGCCCGACGTGCCCCCGCCCGTAGTACCCGCGCTCGTGCCCCCGGCCGTGCTCAGGGTCACGTACTGCCCGAACCGCAGCTCGGTCCCGGCATCCGGATCCGACGCCGTGACCCGTGCGTCGTCGGGCGGCAGGGCCTTGCCCGCGTACCCGGCGGCCAGCCCCTTGTCGGTCAGCAGCCGGCTCGCCCGGGCGAAGGTGGCCCCGGTCAGATCGGGCACCACCAGGGGCCTCGCCGCGTTGAATGTCGTGTCGTGCGTGCCCGTCGTGCCGACCGGCCGGTCGATGCCCCGCCGGGAGTCGTCGACGTCGACGAGGGCGAGGCGTCGCAGCGTCCGGGGCGCCGGCCGTACGGCCACCACGGAGGAACGCTCGAATCCCTTCCACTGCCGATTACCGTGCTCGAACTTGACCGAAATCCGGTTCGTGTCACCGGCGAAGGGCCGCAGCGGATTTCCGCACGAACACTTCACAGCCGGAAGTCCCTGTTCATCGACGAGAATCGCGATTCCGGCCTGCAGCAGGGAGTCGAAGGGAACAGCCTTTCCCTTCTTGTAGTCATGATTCTGTACGAGAGTGTCGTGGCGCAGGAGAACAGGAGTCAGCCGGTCCAGATATCCCGGAATCTGATCGGTGGTGAGATTCAGCGCGGTCGCCCACGCCTGCGCTTTCCGGTGATTCCTGGGATCGGTGAGGAATGCCTTGAGTTTCCTGACGTCACAGACGGTCGGCCGGCGTGTGCCGCCGTAGAGCCCGGGTGTGTCCCCCTGCTGCAGGCTGCCGTGCACGGCCTGGGTGCGAACCGCCTGGTCATGGCCGATTCCGCTCTTCTCGTCGAAGAACGGCGCGAGGGACGGAACCCCCGCGGCCACCGCCTTCACGAGCGTGAGCGGCGTGCTGCGGCCGCATGCGCCCACCGCGAGCACCAGGACGAGCAGGACGGCGATCCTGCGCATCACCGATTTCCCGGCCCTTTGCATAAATGCGCGAAGTGTCATCACCGCTCCCCCCTGCGGTTTCCCCCTTGCGCTTCATGCTACTGAAAGCCGTCGAATGGCGAAGCCTTCAACGCCCGCGTGCGTTCAATGAGGCCAAATAGGCGTTGTATGCCTCGAGTTCCTTGTCGCCGTCGCGATCGGCTGCCCGGTCCTTGCGCCTGGCCTGCCGCTGTTCCGAGCCGTACCACTGGAACAGCAGGGCGAGGAGCACCAGTACGGACGGGACCTCGCTGAACGCCCAGGCGATACCGCCGGCCGCCGTCTGGTCGGAGAGCGCGTCGATGCCGAGGGAGGCGGGCGGGTTCCTGAACGTCTCGACCATCGGGCTCGACGCCATCATCAGGGCGATGCCGAAGAACGCGTGGAACGGCATGCCGGCGAACAGCTCCAGCATCCGCATCAGATAGCCGGGCCGCTGCGGGCCCGGGTCCACGCCGATGATCGGCCAGAAGAACACCATGCCGACCGCGAGGAAGTGCACCATCATCGCGATGTGCCCCGTCTTCGACCCCATCAGGAAGTCGAACAGCGGGGTGAAGTACAGCCCGTACAGGCTCGCGATGAACAGCGGGATGGTGAACGCCGGGTGGGTGATGATCCGCATGTACCGGCTGTGCAGCAGCATCAGCAGCAGTTCGCGCGGCCCCTTGCGGCCCTTGCCGGCGGTCGGCAGGGCGCGCAGGGCGAGGGTGACGGGGGCGCCGAGCAGGATCAGGATCGGCGACAGCATGCTGATGACCATGTGCTGCACCATGTGCACGCTGAACATGACCATGCCGTAGTCGTTGAGCCGGGTGCACATCACGAGCCCGATGGTCAGCACACCGAGGACGAACGAGACGGTCCGCGCCGGCGACCACTTGTCACCGCGCCGCCGCAGCCGTACGACACCGTAGGCGTAGAGAGCGAGCCCCAGCAGGCAGGCCACGAGGAAGAACGGGTCCGCCGACCACTGAAGACCCCGTCCCAGCGTGAACGGCGGCAGATCCATGGTCATGCCGTGCCCGCTGTGATCCATCCAACGGCTCCTGATTCGTGGGGGTTGTGCAAGTCTGTCCGCACCCAGACTAGAACCGCTCCCGGCCGCGCCCGCGACCGGGGCCGGGCTTCACTCGCCCCGGCTCAGGACCGTCTTCTCCCACAGGGCCGTCGCCTCCCGCGCCGCCTCCGGGGCCACGAGCAGCAGGGGTGTGTCGTAGGCGGGCAGTTCGGGCACCGCCACCGCGCCCGCCTCCGTCGCGATCAGCAGCGGTGGCAGGGCGTCCACCGGGTGGAACTCGCCGATGGCCGCCGCGACGGCACGGCCGGCGGCGACCTGGACCAGGGACAGGGCCGTCGAGCCCATGACCCGCACCGTGCAGTGACGGGCGGACAGCTCGCGCAGCAGGTCGTCCATGCCGGGCCAGTGGGCGTGGGCCGCCCACTCGGTGAGGAAGGCGTGGCCCGTCAGGGTGTCATGGGCGGCCGCGTGGATCGGGCGGCCGTCGAGACGGGCGCCACCGCCCTTGAGTGCCGAGAAGATCTCCCCGCGCCAGGGGTCGGCCACCACACCGAGCAGCGGTTCGCCCCGCTCGGTGGCCAGGCCCAGGGAGAAGGAGCACCAGCCGATGCCGTGCGCGTAGTTCGTCGTACCGTCGACGGGGTCGATCACCCAGTGCGGGGCGCCGGGGGTGCCCTCGTGGACGCCGTACTCCTCGCCCTCGATGCCGTACTCCGGGAACTCGCGGGCGAGGACGGCCCGGACGTGCGACTCCACCGCCTCGTCCGTGTCGGTCACGATGTCGGCCGGGGAGGCCTTCTCCCGCACCTCGTCCGTGGCGCGCGGCCGGCGGATGCGCTCCGAGGCCCACCCGGCGAGTTCGGTCGCGATCGCGAGTTCCCGGTCCATGCCTAGAGCACGCACTCCGCTTCGTCGTAGCGCTCCGACGGCACGGTCTTGAGCGTCTCGACGGCCTCCGCGAGGGAGACCATCACGATGTCGGTCCCGCGCAGCGCCGTCATCCTGCCGAACTCACCCCGGTGCACGGCCTCCACCGCGTGCCAGCCGAAGCGGGTCGCGAGCACCCGGTCGTACGCGGTCGGTGTACCGCCCCGCTGGACGTGCCCGAGGATGACGGGCCGGGCTTCCTTCCCCAGCCGCTCCTCCAGCTCGACGGAGAGCTGGCGGGCGATCCCGGCGAAGCGCTCGTGGCCGTAGACGTCCTTGCCGCCCTCGTCGAACTCCATCGATCCGGCCTTCGGCTTGGCGCCCTCGGCCGCGACGACGATCGCGAACCGCTTGCCCGCCTCGAAGCGCTCGCCGACCTTGCGGGCCAGCTCCTCGATGTCGAAGGGCCGTTCCGGTACGACGATGGCGTGGGCGCCGGCCGCCATGCCCGAGTGCAGGGCGATCCAGCCGGTGTGGCGGCCCATGACCTCCACGACCAGCACACGCTGGTGGGACTCGGCGGTGGTCTTGAGCCGGTCCAGCGCCTCGGTCGCGACGCCCACGGCCGTGTCGAAACCGAAGGTGACGTCCGTGACGGCGATGTCGTTGTCGATGGTCTTGGGGACGCCGACGATCGGCAGGCCGTTGTCGTACATCAGCCGGGCCGCCTTCAGCGTGCCCTCGCCGCCGATCGGGATGATCGCGTCCAGACCCAGCTCCTCGACATGGCCCTTGGCCCGCTCCACCCCGTCCCGCAGATGGGAGGGCTGGACCCTGGAGGAGCCGAGGATGGTGCCGCCGCGGGCGAGGATGCCGCCCACCGCGTCGAGGTCGAGCTTGAGGTAGTCGCACTCCAGGAGGCCCTTCCAGCCGTCCCGGAAGCCGATGACCTCGTCGCCGTGGTCGACGACGGCACGGTGCACGACGGACCGGATGACGGCGTTCAGGCCGGGGCAGTCGCCGCCGGACGTGAGGACACCAATGCGCATAGCCCGAAAAACCTTCTCACCCATGAATCGTGGGGCGGGTCCGGACCACGCTGTCCGGCTCGAACCCCGCCACCCTAGCGGCAGAGGGGGGCGGGGCCGCACCGTGCGTCCGACTGCTGGACGACCCCGCTCACCTGTGCGGACTCATCGTCAGACGGGCTGGTGAAGTCCGGCTTGAGCGGAGATGTACACGCAGGTGGCGCGAGGTGCCGCGGCACCGGTGCTACGCGGGCTGCTGGGCCGCCGCGATGCGCTCGCCGCGGAGCGCCTCGTACCAGCGGTCGTCGGTCGGCGGCAGCGCGTTGACGTCGAGGGCCAGCTTGAGCAGCAGGTCCGCGATGAGCGGGTTCCTGGCCAGCACCGGGCCGTGCATGTACGTACCGAAGACCGTGTCGTTGTACGCGCCCTCCGTGCCGTCCCCCGTGCCGTTGCCATTGCCCAGCTTGACCTGGGCGAGGGGGCGGGCGGTCGGGCCGAGGTGGGTCACGCCCTGGTGGTTCTCGAAGCCGGTCAGCGGGGGCAGGCCGAGCCGCGGGTCGATGTCGGCGAGGACGTCGCCGACGCAGCGGGCGCCCTCACCGCGCACCGAGACCACGTCGAGCAGCCCGAGACCCGGCTCGCGCTGGCCGAGGTCGTTGATGAACTCATGGCCCAGGATCTGGTAGCCGGCGCACACGGAGAAGACGATCGCGCCGTTCTCCACGGCCCGGTGCAGTCCGCCGTCCCGGCGCAGCCGCTCGGCCGCCAGCCGCTGCGGACGGTCCTCGCCCCCGCCGATGAGGTAGATGTCACCCGAGGTCGGGATGGGCTGGTCGCTGCGCACGTCCAGCCGGGCCACGTCGAGGCCGCGCTGCCGGGCCCGGCGCTCCACGACGAGGACATTGCCCTGGTCGCCGTAGGTGGAGAGCAGGTCGGGGTAGATCCAGACGACCCGCAGTTGGTTGTCGCTCACAAAGATCCCCTGTGTCAGTTGCCGACGCGGCGGCGCAGGTCCTGGAAGGCGGTGTAGTTGGCGATGACCTCGATCCGGCCGGGCGGGCTCATCTGCACGGCCTGGTCGAGGTTCTCGCACACCTGGAAGTTCTGGTTGGCGACCTCCAGACGCACCGCGAGGTCGAGCTTGCGGTCGCCGATCACACAGATCGGGTGGCCGGACAGACGGGTGTAGTCGACGTCCCACAGCCAGGAGGTGTCGGTGCCGTCGGCGCTGCGCGCGTTCACCGAGAGGATCACCGGGGTGGGTGGAGGATCGATCAGGCTGAACGTTTCGAGCCAGCCCGCCGGGTTCTTCGCGAGCAGCAGCCGCAGGTCGCGCTGCTGGAACTGGACGACGTCGTACCGCCCGGCGACGGCCTGCACCTGCCACATGCGCTCCAGGGCCACCTGCGGCGGCACTCCGAAGACGGCGGCGACGGCGGCGGAGGACGCCGCGTTGGCCTTGTTGGCGCGGCCGGGCAGCTGCAGATGGATGGGCCAGGCGGAGCCGTGCGGGTCGAGCACATGGTCACCGGAGAGGGCCCAGCTCGGCGTCGGCCGCCGGAACCCGCACTCGCCGCAGAACCAGTCGTCGCCCGGCCTCTGCATCACACCACCGCAGGACGGGCAGGACCAGGCGTCGTCCTTCCACATCTGGCCGGCGGCGACCCAGATGACGTTCGGGGACGAGGAGGCGGCCCAGACGACCAGCGGGTCGTCGGCGTTGGCGACGATGACGGCCTTGCTGCCCGCCAGCCCCTCGCGCCAGTTCTCCGCGAGCATGCGGGTCTCGGCGGCGCGGTCGAGCTGGTCGCGGGAGAGGTTGAGCAGGGCGATGCACTTCGGGTCGGTGTCCCGGGCCACGCCCGCGAGGTACTTCTCGTCCACCTCGATGACGCCGTACTTGGCGTCCGAGCTGCCGGCGAGCGCCGAGGTGATGCCGGCCGGCATGTTGGCGCCCAGGGCGTTGGAGACGACGGGTCCGGCGGCGCGCAGCGCCTCGGCGATGAGCCGGGTGGTGGTGGTCTTGCCGTTGGTCGCGGAGACCAGGGTCACGTCCAGGTTCTGGGCGAGCCGTGCAAGGAGGTCGGGGTCGAGCTTGAGCGCCACCCGGCCACCGATCACCGAACCGCTGCCGCGCCCGGCGGCTCGCGAGGCCGCTGCGACCGCCTTGCCCGCGGTCACGGCCAGCTTGGCCCGCGGCGTGAGCGGGTCCGAGTTGCCTGACATCAGTTCTCGATCCTCCTTGCGTACGCGCCGCGCCTCAGCCTGACGGCAACGTGGTGTGGACCTCAGCCTATCGAGATCCACTCACACTCCCGAACCACGGCACTGCCAAGACCTGCGCGACCGTACGCTTGCGGCCATGCGAAACGGCTCCATCCCGGGCGCCCACGGGCGTGTCCGGCCTCTCACCCTGCTCGGGAACCCGGCCCTGCACACCCCGTGCGCGGAGGTCACCGACTTCGGCCCCGAACTCGCGACGCTGGTGGAGGACTTGTTCGCGACGATGTACGCGGCACGGGGTGTGGGCCTCGCCGCGAACCAGGTGGGGGAGTCCCTGCGGGTCTTCGTCTACGACTGCCCCGACGACGAGGAGGTCCGCCATCTGGGGCATGTCGTCAACCCTCGTCTGGTCGAGGCGGACGGGCTCGTGCTGCGGGGCCCCGAGGGCTGCCTGTCCCTGCCGGGTCTGGAGGCGGGGACGGAGCGCCACGACCACGCGGTGGTGGAGGGGTTCACGGTGACCGGACAGCCGGTCACCGTGCACGGAACGGGGTTCTTCGCACGGTGCCTTCAGCACGAGTGCGACCATCTCGAAGGCCGCGTCTATGTGGAGAACCTCACCGGATGGCGGAGACGGAAGGTGCTCCGCCAGGCGGCCAAGGCCTCCTGGAGCGGTCGGGGTTAGAAACCCGGCCCGCCTATCCTGTCGCCCGCCGCCGCCAGCCTCCCCCACAGCAGATCGGCGAGGCTGCGCACCAACTCCGCCCGTGAGCAGGGGCGTTCGCCGAGCCACCAGTCGCCGGCCGCGTGCATCATGCCGACGATCCCGTGTCCCCAGACCCGGGCCAGCCGCTGGCTCTCCGGGCCGAGGTCGAGACGGTCCTCGATGACCTGGGCCAGTTCCTCGCCCATCCGGCGCAGCAGCGGCGCCGAGTGCTTGCCGACGTCGAAGCCCTGGTCGGCCGAGGGGCCGCCGTCCGCCGGATGCATCAGGAAGCGGTACACCTGGGGCCGCGCCTCGATCGCCGCGAGGTAGGTGTCCAGCGTGGCCTCGACCCGGTCCCGTCGGTCGGCGGGCGCGTCCAGAGCGGCGCGCAGCGAGTTCAACAGGGCGTCGGTGTGCCGTTTGGCCAGGGCGGCGTAGAGTCCGCTCTTGTCACCGAAGTGCCGGTACAGGATCGGCTTGGTGATGCCCGCCTCCGCCGCGATGGCGTTCATCGAGGCCTGTGGACCGTCGCGCAGCACCACTCGGTCCGCGGCCTCCAGCAACTCGCGCCGACGTCGGTCGGCGGCCCGCTGCTGCTCGGTCCGCTGTGTGGTGTCCATGAACTCTCCCCACCCGTGCTGAATCGGTAATGCCTGCGCAAACTAACACCCGATCCGACCAGGTCATCGAACAGGTTGCCGGACGGCGTCAGGAGTTGACTTTTCCTACTGGTCGGTAACAAACTAGGGTTACCGCTAGTAACATATAAGTATGCCGCCGCTGGAGGGGTCATGGCCGAGTTCACCATGGAACTCAACGACGAACAGAAGGAGGTCCGGGACTGGTTGCACGGCTTCGCCGCCGACGTCATCCGTCCCGCGGCAGCCGAATGGGACGAGCGTGAGGAGACTCCCTGGCCGGTCATCCAGGAGGCCGCGAAGGTTGGCATCTACTCCCTCGACTTCTACGCCCAGCAGTATTTCGACCCCACCGGCCTCGGCATCCCGATGGCCATGGAGGAGCTGTTCTGGGGCGACGCGGGCATCGCCCTGTCGATCGTAGGCACGGGTCTGGCCGCCGTGGGCGTTCTTGCCAACGGAACCGAGGAACAGATCGGCACCTGGATCCCGCAGATGTACGGCGACGCCAATGACGTAAAGGTGGCCGCCTTCTGCTCCTCCGAGCCCGACGCCGGCTCCGACGTGGCCTCCATGCGCACCCGTGCCGTCTACGACGAGGCCAAGGACGAGTGGGTGCTCAACGGCACCAAGACCTGGGCGACCAACGGCGGTATCGCCAACGTCCATGTGGTCGTCGCCGTCGTCGACCCGGAGATCGGCTCCAAGGGCCACGCGTCCTTCATCGTCCCGCCGAACACCCCGGGCCTGTCCCAGGGCCAGAAGTTCAAGAAGCACGGCATCCGCGCCTCGCACACCGCCGAGGTCGTCCTCGACAACGTGCGGGTCCCCGGCTCCTGCCTCCTGGGCGGCAAGGAGAAGCTCGACCAGCGGCTCGCCCGGGCCCGGGAGCGGGCCAGGTCCGGCGGCGAGCGGGTGAAGAACGCGGCGATGGCCACGTTCGAGGCGTCCCGCCCGGCCGTCGGCGCGATGGCCGTCGGCACCGCCCGCGCCGCGTACGAGGTCGCCCTCGACTACGCGAAGACGCGCTCGCAGTTCGGCCGCCCGATCATCGACAACCAGGGCGTCGCCTTCCAGCTCGCGGACATGCGCACCTCCATCGACGCGGCCCGGCTGCTGGTCTGGCGCGCTTCCTGGATGGCGGTCAACGGCAAGCAGTTCACGGCGGCCGAGGGCTCCATGTCCAAGCTGTTCGCCAGCGAGACCGCGAAGAAGGTCACCGCGCAGGCGGTCCAGATACTGGGCGGCAACGGCTACACCCGGGAGTACCCGGTGGAGCGCATGCACCGCGACGCCGCGATCTACACCATCTTCGAGGGCACGAGCGAGATCCAGCGCCTGGTGATCGCCCGCACCCTGTCGGGCATGCCGATCCGGTGACCCACCGGCCGGGCGCGGCGCGCGAACGCGGCGCCGCGAGCCGGATCAGCGGCCTCCGCGCGGGACGACCAGCCCGCTGTCGTACGCCAGGATCACCGCCTGGACCCGGTCGCGGAGGCCGTACTTCTCCAGGATGTGGGCGACATGCGTCTTCACCGTCGCCTCGCCCACGCCGAGTTCCAGGGCTATCTCCGCGTTCGACAGACCGCGGGTGAGCGCCCTGAGCACATCGAGTTCGCGGCCGGTGAGGGCCTCCAGCCGTGCCGGCACCGGCGCCTGGGCCGGAGCGCCCAGGTGCGCGAAGCGGTCCAGCAGCCGGTGGGTGATACGCGGCGACAGCACCGCGTCCCCGTCGGCGACCGTGCGGAGCGCGCCCACCAGGGAGTCGGCGGGTCCGTCCTTCACCAGGAACCCGCTGGCCCCGGCGCGCAGGGCGTCCACCACATGGGCGTCCAGGTCGAAGGTCGTCAGGATGACGATCCGGCTGGGCGACCCCGAGTCCACGATGCGCCGGGTGGCCTCCACGCCGTCCACGCGCGGCATCCGGATGTCCATCAGCACGACGTCCGGGCGCAGTTCCCCCACGCGCTCGACGGCCTCCTCGCCGTCCGCCGCCTCGCCCACGACGGCGATGTCCGGCTCCGCTTCGAGGATGAGCCGGAAGCCCGTCCGGATCATGGGCTGGTCATCGACCAGCAGGACGCGGATGACCTGCATACGGGGTGTGCCCTTCGTGCGGGGTTTCGGATGCCGGGAGCGGGATGACGGCGTGCACGCAGTAGCCCCCGCCGGGCCGGGCGCCGGTGTGCAGCGAACCGCCCACCGCCCCGACCCGCTCGCGCATGCCGAGCAGACCGTGCCCGGTGCCGTCCGCCGCGACCGGCGGCCGTACCGGCTCGCCCTCGGCCGGCGGACCGTCGTCGCACAGCCGTACGGTGAGCCGCTCGCGCTCCGGCTCCCAGGCGACGGTGAGCGCGGTCCGGGTGCGGCCCGCGTGCTTGAGGGTGTTGGTGAGGGCCTCCTGCACCACCCGGTAGACGGTCAGATGTGACCCGGCGGGCAGTTCGGCGGGCGTACCGCTGATGTCGAGGTCGACTTGGAGCCCGGCCGCGCGCACCGAGTCCACCAGCGCGGGCAGCGCGTCGACGGTCGGCTGCGGAGGCTCCTTGCTGGGGTCGCCCCCGGCGTCCTCCTCGGTGCGCAGCACGTCGAGCAGCCGGCGCAGCTCGGTGACGGTGGCTCGCCCGGTCTCCTCGATGGCGCCGTGCAGTTCATGGGCCTTGTCCGCGTCCCGGTCCTGCACCCGGTCGGCGGCGATGGTCTGCACGACCATCAGGCTGACGTTGTGCGCGACGATGTCGTGCAACTCGCGGGCGATCCGCGCCCGTTCGGCCATGACCGCCGCCCGCGCGTCGGCGGCCTGCTCCCGCTCCAGCGCGGCGGCCCGCTCCAACGCCTGGTCGCGGATGGCCGCACGGGCCCGGGCGAGCCGCCCCAGCGCCCACGCGGCGACGAGGATCACCGACTCGGTGAGCAGGGTGGCGACGCGGTACCCGTCCGGGGCCCACACCGCCTCGGTGACGGCCACGGCCGGCACGATCACCGTCGCGACCAGACCCGAGACCCTGGGCGAACCGCGGTGGGCGGTCAGGAAGACGGCCGCGGCGAGGCTCATGTACGTCGGCCCGATGGACGTGCCCTCGGGCCCGGACAGCTCCGGCACATAGCGCAAGGCCTGGATCGCGCCCGTGGCCGACGCCACCACCAGCAGCGCGGGCAGCGGAGCCAGGCGGTGCAGGGCGATCGGAAGCGTGGTCAGCAGCACGAGTACGACCCACGGCGCGTCCGGTGCGCGCAGCGCGGGGCCGTTCGGCGGCATCGCCAGCGGCAGGGCCACGCACCCGGCGGTGAGCAGCAGGGCGAGGGCCGTGTCGGTGACGGCGCGCGGAATGCGGCGCCCCGCGAACGACTCCATCCGGTCCATGCCGTCACGTTATCCGGATCGCCAACGCCCCGGATCTCACTCCGGGTTGAGAGTCGCGGACCGACCTCCGCCTTGACGTCTCCTCCTCAAGGGGGAGACGCCCGGGGCGCTCGCCCGACCGGCGGAGCCGCCGGTTCGACTGCACGGCAGAGGCCGAACCGCCGCGGCGCCGGTGGACTTGAGGCATCACCCACAGACGGTCCCCCGAGGAGCCACGGTGCACACAAGCCGGTACGCGGTCCAACTCACGGACGTGACAAAGCGGTACGGGGACGGACCGAACGCCGTCCTCGCCCTCGACCAGGTCGGCGCGGGCATCGAGTCCGGTACCTTCACGGCGGTGATGGGCCCCTCGGGCTCCGGCAAGAGCACCTTCCTGCACTGCGCCGCCGGCCTGGACCGGCCCACGGCCGGCGAGGTGCGCCTCGGTGGCCAGGACCTCTCGGGCCTGCGTGAACGGCGCCTCACGGAGCTGCGGCGCACCCGCGTCGGCTTCGTCTTCCAGGCCTTCAACCTGCTCCCCTCGCTGACCGTCGAGCAGAACATCACCCTGCCGCTGCGCCTGGCCGGCCGGCGGCCCGAGGAGGCCTGGCTGCGGCACATCGTCACCGTCATGGACCTGGGCGACCGCCTCACCCGCCACCCCGCCCAGCTCTCCGGCGGCCAGCAGCAGCGTGTGGCGATCGCCCGCGCCCTGGTCACCCGCCCCGAGGTCGTCTTCGCCGACGAGCCGACCGGCGCCCTCGACCCGGAGACCGCCCGGGACATCCTGGTCCTGCTGCGGCAGGCCGTCACCGACCTCCACCAGACGGTGGTGATGGTCACCCACGACCCGATCGCCGCCGCCCACACCGACCAGGTGCTCTTCCTCAGCGGCGGCCGTGTCGTCGACGGCATGGTCGACCCCCGAGCGGACCGGGTCGCCGAGGTCATGTCCGGGCTGCGGAGGGCGGTGTGACGCGTGTGATGTCCGCCCTCGCGCTCAGGACGCTCAAGGCCCGCAAGGGCGGCTTCGCCGGCACCTTCGTCGCCCTGCTGCTCGGCGCCGCCGTGCTCAGCGCCTGCGGCATCCTCCTGGAGTCCGGCATCCGCGCGGGCTCCCCGGCCGAGCGGTACGCGGCGGCCGACGCCGTGATCACCGGCCGCCAGGAGACCACGCTCACCCTGAAGGACCTGGACGGCTCCACCATGAAGGAGTCCCAGCCGCTGCCCGAACGCGTCCCGCTCCAGGCCTCGCCGGCCGACCGCGTCCGACGGGCCGACGGCGTCCGCACGGTGATCGAGGACGACGCCGCGACGGTACGCCCGGCGACCATCGACGGCCGCCCCGTACCGGGCCACGACGGCATCCCACCCGAGGCGCACGGCTGGTCGACCCTGCCCCTCGGCGACTTCCGTCTGACCGCGGGCCACGCGCCCCGCACGGTCCACGACGTCGTCCTGGACACCGCACTCGCCGCCCGCGCCGCCATCGGCCCCGGCGACGGAATCCGTCTGATGAGCACCTCCACGCCCCGCACCTACACCGTCACCGGCCTCGTCGCCCTGAAGGACGGCCGGGCCCCCCGCCGCTCGGTGCTGTTCCTCACCGACCCCGGTCTGCGTCGACTCGCGCCCTCCACCTACGCGTTCGGCGTCCTCGCCACCGCGGGCACCTCGCCCGGACAGCTGGCCGACACGCTCCGCGCCGCCCTCGACGACGACCGCCTCGCCGTCCACACCGGCGACGGACGCGGCCGGGCCGAGTTCCTCGATGTCGTCGTCAGCGGATCCGACCTGGTGGTCCTCGCTGCCGCCGTCGGCGGAAACGTCCTGCTCATCGCCGTCTTCGTGCTCTACGCCACCACCTCCCTGTCCATCCGGCACCGCCGCCGGGAGATCGCCCTGCTGCGGGCGATCGGCACCACGCCCGCCCAACTGCGCCGCATGCTGGCGGCGGAGGCGGCCGCCACCGGCCTGGTCGCCGGGGTGCTGGGGTGCCCGCTCGGACTGGTCCTGGTCCACTGGCTGCGCGACCGGTTCGCCGGACACGGCATCGTGCCGCCCGACTTCGCCCTGGCACTCAGCCCGCTGCCGTTCCTCGGGGCGGTCCTGGTGACCACCCTGACCGCACTGGTCGCCAGCCTGATCTCCGCCCTGCGGGCTACCCGTGTCCGGCCGACGGAGGCCCTCGGCGAGGCCGCCGTCGAGCCCTCCGGCCTGAGCCGGGGGCGCAGGATCACCGGCCTGGCCCTGCTGGCCGTCGCGGCCGGAGCCTTCGTCACCGGCCTGGGCCGGCAGGCCGACTTCTTCACCCTGGTCGGTCTCGCCAACTCCCTGGTCCTGCTCCTGGTGATCGCCACCGCCGTCCTCGGCCCGCTGCTCGCCCGCACGGCCGTACGCCTCCTCGCCCCGCCGCTCACCCGCACCGGTGTCACCGGCTACCTCGCGGCGGCCAACACCCGTGCCAACGCGGGCCGGCTGGCCGGGGCGATCACCCCGCTCGTGCTCGCCGTCTCCTTCGCGTCGACCGTCGTCTTCACCCAGACCACCGCCCTGCGCGAGTCGGCCGACCAGGTGCGCGCGGGCCTGGTCGCCGACCACGTGCTCACCGCGCCGGACGGGCTCTCACCCGATCTGGCCGCGAAGGTGCGGGAGTTGAGGCAGGTCGAAGCGGCGACCGGACTGGTCGAGTCCAAGGTCGTCGCCGTGGGCGAGATGATGGGCGCCCAGGACGCCGTCACGCTCGGCGCCCAGGGCGTGGACCCCACCGCACTCGGGACCACCCTCGATCTGCATGCCCGCGACGGCGACCTGAGGAGACTGTCACCCGCCACCCTCGCCCTCAGCACCACCGCGGCCTCCTGGCTCGGCCTCGGCGTCGGCGACACCGCCCGCCTCCACCTCGGCGACGGAACTCCCTTCCACGGCAAGGTGATCGCGGTCTACACCCGAGGACTCGGCTTCGCCGACATCACCCTGGACCACGACCTCCTGCTTGCCCACACCACCCGGAAGACCGACGCCTCGGTCCTCGTCCGCTCCGCCCCCGGCGCCCAGGACACCACCCGGGTGCTCTCCCGGGTCGCCGCCGCCTACCCCGGCACCGTCCTGCGCGACGGCCTCGCCACCGACGACCAGGTGGCGCGGCAGCGCGCGAACGCCTGGGTCAACTACCTCGTGGTGGGCGTGATCATCGCCTACACCGCGATCACCGTCGTCAACTCCCTCGCGATGACCACCGCGGCCCGCCGCCGCGAGTTCGCCCTGCTACGGCTGTCCGGCACCGCCCGCCGCCAGGTGGCCGGCATGATGCGCCGGGAGAGCGCCGTCGTCGTCCTGTCCGGGGTCGGGCTCGGCACACTGCTCTCCGCGTTCCCGCTGATCCTGGTCGCCCTCGCACTGGGCGGCCCGCCGTGGCCCGCGGTACCCGCGGCGGGCTACGCGGCCATCGCGGGTGTGACCGCGGCCCTGGCCGTCGCGGGCACGATGGTGCCGGTCCGGATCCTGCTGCGCGTCCGACCGGTCGAGGCCATCGGCGCCCGGGAGTGAGGCCGTCGGCACGGGGCGGTGAGAACAGCGGTGCCCGCGGGTCCGACTTCCGCGCCCGCCGCCACGGGGAGCGATCACTCTGCGGGTGTGACCGCGGCCCTGGCCGTGGCGGGCACGATGGTGCCGGTCCGGCTCCTGCTGCGTGTCGTGGGAACAGCCGTGGCCGTGCGGTCCATCGCGCCCGCCGTCACCGGGGGACCCCAGGAGCGCGCGGTCACTCTTCGGAGCGATGACCTCGCGCCTGGCCGCTCCGTCTCGGGGAGCCCGTGCGAAGGTCGGAGCAGGAGTTCCCCATCCGATCACGGAGGACGCGATGGACCGCACGGCCACGGACCTGCTGCGCACGGCCACCGCCCAGTTGGCCCCCGACCCGCGGGCCAACCCCCTCGTCCCGCTGATCGCCTCGGGCGAGGCCTCCCGCGACACCCTCGCCACCCTGGCCCTGGAGCAGTACCGGGTGATCCCCGCCGACCGTACGGCGTTCCTGCACCTCGCCCGGCGGGCGAGCGAGGAGCCGGACGCGGCGGCGTACTTCGCGCTGCTGGCCGAGGGGGAGACGCTGGCTCAGGACCACCTGGAGCCGTTCGCTCGGGCCTGCGGCATCGACGAGGCCAGGATGCGGTCCTACGAGCCGCTGCCGGGCTGCCAGGCCTACCCGTCCTATGTGGCGTGGCTCGCCCTGAACGCCTCCCCGACCGACGCGGTCCTGGCGATCACGGCCAACTTCTCGGCGTGGGGAGGCTATTGCGCGACGATCGCCGAGGCCCTGCGGGTCCACTACGGCTTCAGGTCCGAGGACTGCGCCTTCTTCGACTTCTTCGCGGCACCCGCCCCGGAACTCGACCGCCGGGCGACGGAGGCGGTGCGGGCGGGCCTGGAGACAGGGCTCCTGGACGAGGAGGCGGCACACGGGTACGGCCGCCTGCTGCAGAGCTACGAGGCGATGTTCTGGGCGACGGTCACGCGGCTCGCCTAGAGCCCTAGGAGCCGCCGCTGCTGTGGGCGATGCACGCCACGTCGATGCGGTCGGCGAGCTTGGCGAGCTCGATGGTCAGCGCGGCCACCGTGTCCTCGTCCAGCCCCCCCTCCCCGGCCTCCACAAGGTGCAGCCACCGTCCGCCGACCGTGCGGAGCAGCTTGCTGACATCGGCGGCAGCCACCTGCAAGGTCCCGCGGTCGTCGACGATCAGAGGCAGAGTCACTTCGCGGTTCACAACCGGGATGTTAGCCCCGCAACACTCACGCCCCGTGCCAAACCGTCGTGATGTTGCAGAACTCCCGGATTCCGTGCCCGGACAGCTCACGCCCGTACCCGGACCGCTTGACCCCGCCGAACGGGAACGCCGGATGGGAGGCGGTCATGCCGTTGAAGAACACCCCGCCGGCCTCCAGGTCCCGTACGAAACGGTCCGTCTCCGCCTCGTCCCGGGTCCATACGTTCGAACTCAGCCCGAACGGCGAGTCGTTGGCGATGAGCACCGCCTCGTCAAGGTCCGCCGCCCGGTAGAGCGTGGCGACCGGACCGAACGCCTCCTCACGGTGGATCCGCATCTCACGGGTGATCCCCGCGAGCACGGTCGGCGGGTAGTACCACCCGGGCAGTTCGGGCCGCCGCAGCCGATGGCCGCCGCACAGCACCTCGGCCCCGCTCCGCCGCGCGTCCTCCACCAGCTCCTCCAGATCGTCCCGCCCCTGCTCGCTGGCGACCGGTCCGACCTCGGTGTCCTCCTCCATCGGGTCGCCGACCTTCAGCGCCTTCATGCCCGCCACGAACCGCTCGGCGAAGGCGTCGTAGACATCGGTGTGCACGATGAACCGCTTCGCGGCGATGCACGACTGCCCGTTGTTCTGCACCCGCGCGGTGACCGCGACCTGGGCCGCACGGTCGATGTCTGCGGACGGCATCACGACGTACGGGTCGCTGCCGCCCAGCTCCAGCACCGTCTTCTTGATCATCTCGCCGGAGGTGGCGGCGACCGCCCGCCCGGCTGGCTCACTGCCGGTCAGTGTGGCCGCCTTGACGCGATCGTCGCGCAGGATGTCGTCGACCGCGCCCGAGCCGATGAGCAGGGTCTGGAAGCAGCCCTCCGGGTACCCGGCCCGGTGGAACAGGTCCTCCAGGAACAGGGCCGTCTGCGGCACGTTGGACGCGTGCTTGAGCAGGCCCACGTTGCCCGCCATCAGCGCCGGGGCCGCGAAGCGGACGACCTGCCACAGCGGGAAGTTCCACGGCATCACGGCGAGCACGGGCCCGAGCGGCCGGTACCGCACCCGCACCCGTGACGCCCCGGAGTCCTTGACGTCGGAGTCGGACGGCTCCTCGTCGGCGAGGAGCTCCTCGGCGTGGTCGGCGTACCAGCGCATCGCCTTGGCGCACTTGGCGGCCTCCGCACGGGCCTGCTTGACCGGCTTGCCCATCTCGGTGGTCATGACCTTGGCGATGTCCCGCTGGACGTCGTCGAGCAGACCGGCGGCCCGGTTCATGAGCCGCGCCCGCTCCGCGAAGGACGTCGTGCGGTAGGTGCGGAACGTGGCCTCGGCGAGCTGGAGCCGGCGCTCCAGCTCCTCCTCGCCCATGGCCTCGTACGTCTTGAGCGTCTCGCCGTTCGCCGGGTTCACCGTCGCGATGGGCATGGCCGACCTCCTGGAGCGGGCTTTGTTACGACCTTCCCGCGCGGCGCGGGGGACCGCAACGCATGTGCGTCTGCTCAGGGCGAGTGCTCGGTCAGCCGGTCGAGAAACGTGGACTGGGCCTTCACGATCACATCCCTGGCACGGTCGATCCCGAACCAGGCCACCCGGTCCAGCTCGGGGAACTCCTGGAACCGCCCGGACTTCGGCGGCCACTCCATCCGGAAGGTGCCGGGCACGACGGTCGCCGGGTCGAGGTCGGCCTCGATCGCCCAGGCCGTGACCGTCTTGCCGTTGGTCTGCCGGACCTGGCCCAGTCCGGTCGCCTCCCCGTCGGGCGCCGGCAGCCCCAGCTCCTCCTGGAACTCGCGCCGGGCCGCGTCCCAGGCGGACTCCTCGCCGGGCTCGTACTCACCCTTCGGCACGGACCACGCCCCGGCGTCCCGCCTGGCGAAGAACGGGCCGCCCATATGCCCGAGCAACACCTCCAGACCCTGGGACGTGTGCCGGTACAACAGCAGTCCCGCGCTCCATCGGGCGGTCACGGCCGCACTTCCGGATGGGCGGCGAGCAGGGTCTCGACGGTGTCCGCCTCCTCGGGGCGCTTGTCCTCGCGGTAGCGGACCACCCGGGCGAAGCGGAGGGTGACACCGGCCGGGTAGCGGGTGGACCGCTGCAGACCGTCGTAGGCGATCTCGACGACCAGGTCGGGGCGTACGGTCACCACATGGCCGTCGGCGCCGGTGGCGAGCTCCTGCAGCCGTTCGGTCTGCCAGCTCAGCATGGCGTCGGTCATGCCCTTGAAGGTCTTGCCGAGCATGGCGAAACCGCCGTCGGCCGTGCGGGCGCCGAGGTGGAGGTTGGAGAGCTTGCCGGTGCGCCGGCCGTGGCCCCACTCGGCGGCCAGGACGACGAGGTCGAGGGTGTGCACCGGCTTCACCTTCAGCCAGGAGGCGCCCCGCCGGCCCGCGCTGTAGGCGGCGTCCAGCCCCTTCACCACCACGCCCTCGTGGCCGCGTTCCAGGGTCCGGGCGAGGAATCCCTCGGCCTCGCCCGCGTCCTCGGGGCCGGAGACCACCGTCCGCCGTACCCGCATGGGCTCGGGCACCAACCGGGCCAGTTCGGCGTGCCGTTCGTCGAACGGGAGGTCGAGCAGGTCGCGGTCGCCGACCGACAGCGCGTCGAAGAAGACGGGGGAGACGGGCACCGACTTGGCGGCCGTGGCCACGTCCACCCGCGAACCCACCCGCCCGGCCGTCTCCTGGAAGGAGCGGGGGCGGCCGTCCTCGCCGAAGGAGATGACCTCACCGTCCAGGATGAACCGCTCGCCCCTCAGCCGCAGGGCGGCACCCGTGACCTCGGGCAGCCGGTCGGTGATGTCGTCGAGTGTGCGCGTGTAGATCCGTACGGAGTCGCCCTCGCGGTGGACCTGGACGCGGATGCCGTCCAGCTTCTCCTCGACCGCGCAGGCGCCGAGCTTCTCGACCGCCTCGGTGACCGAGGACGCGGTGTGCGCGAGCATCGGCAGGACCGGACGGCCCACGGTGAGGCGGAAGCGGTCGAGCGCGGGCGGGCCGTCGGCGAGCAGGGCCTGGGCGACGGTCTGCAGGGAACCCGCGAGCATCACGGCCCGCCGTACGTCGGCGGCGGGCGCCTCGGTGGCCTGCGCCAGTCCCTCCACGGCCACCGCGTCCAGCGCGCCCTGCCGCACCTCACCGGTGAGCAGCCCGAGCAGGAACCGCTGTTCCTCCTCGGTGGCGGCGCCCATCAGCTCTCCCACCAGCCTCGCCCGCTCGGCCTGCGAACCGGTGCCCGACACCTCGCCGAGCTCGGTGAGGAGGGCGTCGACCTCGCGCACCGTGAGGCTGGGCCCGGCGGAGGGTGCGACCGGGCGGCTGAGCACCTTCCAGCCGACGCCGAGCCGCCCCTGCGGCAGACGTCCCGCCAGATACGGGATCACGAGGGGCACGTCGTCCGCCTCCGCGTCCCGGAAGAGCTCGGCGAGCAGAGCGATCTTCCGGGACCGGGCCGAGGTGGCGGCGACTTCCTGGGACACGTGGGCCAGCCGGGCAAGCAGCATGCAGCCATGGTGCAACGCGCTCCGCCGGGTTACACCCGGACGGACCGGTCGTGTGACGGCCGCGGGCGGTTCCCCGCGCCTCTCAGAGGTGCGCGTCCAGGTCGGCCATGAGGAGTACGCCGTTGATGACCGCGCCCGCCCGGTACCCGGCCGCCGCCGCGTTCACGACCTGTTCCGAGAAGCCCATCACATTGCCCGCCGCCCAGACGTCGGGCACGGTCGTCAGGCCCGTCTCGTCCACCACGGGATACGCACCGAACGGCGTCTCCCGCAGTTCGGCCCCGAGCCGCTCCAGCAGGTCCGTGCGCGGCAGCGCCCGCGGTGCCACGAACAGCACCTCGCGGTCGTGGACCGTGTCGTCGGCGAGGCGGACGCCCGTCAGCCGGTCGTCCTCGATCACCAGCCCCGCGACCTCGCCCGGCACCACCTTCACTCCCGCCGCCGCGAGTCTGCGCAGGTCCTCGTCCGACAGGTCGGATTCGGCGACGGTGTGCAGGAAGAGCGTCACGTCCTTCGACCACTGGGAGACCATCAGCGCCTGGTGCACGCTCATCGGGGTCGTGGCGAGCACCCCGAACGCCCGGTCGCGGACCTCCCAGCCGTGGCAGTACGGGCAGTGCAGCACATCCCGGCCGAAGCGCTCGGCGACTTGGCGGACCGGCGGCAGCTCGTCCCTGAGGCCGGTGGCGACGACCAGGGCCCTGCCGCGCACCCGCCGGCCGCTCGCGAGGGTCACCGCGAAACCGTCCCCCTTCGAGGCGTCCACCGCCCGGTCCCGGACGAGGTCGACGCCGTAGCGGGCGATCTCCGCCCGGCCGATCGCCAGGAACTCGGCCGGGGGTGTGCCGTCGCGGGTCAGGAAGCCCTGCATATGGGCGGCGGGGGCGTTGCGGGGCTCGCCGGCGTCGACGACCAGGGTGCGGCGCCGGGCGCGGCCCAGGACGAGTGCCGCGGACAGGCCCGCCGCGCCACCGCCGATCACGATCACTTCGTAGGTCTCGGTCATGCCTGCTGTCTCGGTCATGCGGCCACCGTCACGCCGAGGGCGCGGGATTGACAAATGTCTTTGCCGATTCTGCAATACGACCATGACCACTGATGAGGTGCTCGCGGAGGTCGGGCCCCGGCTGCGCCGCATCCGCAAGGAGCGGGGTGCCACGCTCGCCGGGCTGTCGGAGGCGACCGGGATCTCGGTCAGCACGCTGTCGCGGCTGGAGTCCGGGCTGCGCAAGCCCAGCCTGGAGCTGCTGCTGCCGATCGCACGGGCCCACCAGGTGCCGTTGGACGAACTGGTGGGGGCGCCCCCGGCGGGGGACCCGCGCGTGCGCGGCAAGCCCCTGGTGCGCCACGGCCGCACCTACTGGCCGCTCACCCGGCAGCCGGGCGGCCTCCAGGCCTTCAAGGTGCTGGTGCCGTCGGGCACCGAGGAGCCCGATCCGCGGACCCATGAGGGCTATGAGTGGATGTACGTGCTGTCCGGGCGGCTGCGGGTCGTGCTGGGCGAGCACGACGTGGTGCTCGGGCCGGGCGAGGCCGCCGAGTTCGACACCCGGGTGCCGCACTGGTTCGGGTCCGCGGGGGACGGGCCGGTCGAGTTCCTCAGTCTGTTCGGGCCGCAGGGCGAGCGGATGCACGTACGGGCGCGGCCGAAGCAGGCGTGAGCCGCCGAGGCGGAGACCGGATCAGGCCGGGGCGTGCGGACGGTTGTCGGGCCGTGAGCGGTCGGCCTCGGCCCGGGCCAGCAGGGAGAGGAGCGAGGCCACGCTGAGTCCGGCCTCGGCGGGATGGCGCAGCACCTTGCCGGGCTCGATGCGGTAGGTGTTCGTGCGCCCTTCCCGGACGTGGGAGAGGTAGCCGTCCTGTTCCAGGTCGGAGATGATCTTCTGGACGGCGCGTTCGGTCAGTCTGCAGTGGGCGGCGATGTCGCGGATCCGCGCGCTGGGGTTGTCGGCGATCACGGCCAGTACGCGGGCGTGGTTGGTGAGAAACGTCCATCCGGTGTGAGGCTCGGGTACTCCATCCATGGCCCGATTCTAGCGACCGGACATTCGCGCATTCAAAAACACGAACTAGATTTCATGTATTGGTTGACGTGTGTGGGTGGATCGGGTGAATCTGTTGGCAGGACGCAGACGAGCATGCGAGGGGAGAGGGGTCATGTCGGACGTGGGCGTGCCCTGTCTGGCCACGATCCGCTCGGCGGCCGACGGCGACCGCGTGGTCGTCGCGGTGCGCGGCGAGCTCGACATCGGTGCCGGGCATCTCCGGTCCGCGCTCAACGACGCCCTCGACCGCTCGGCCACCGGAGTCGACCTGGATCTCGCCGGGGTCGGATTCTGCGACTGCGGCGGTCTGAACGTCCTGCTCGAGCTGCGCAAGCGGGCCCTCGCCGAGAGCAAGACCGTCGCCGTCCTGGACTGCAGCCCGGGGGTCGGACGGCTGCTGGATCTGACCGGCACCCATGAGCTGTTCGTGTCGCCCGACCCCGGCGACCCGGACTCCGGACCCGCCGACGTCCTCGAAGGAGGGGTTCTGGACGGACGGGCCCCGCGTGGCAACGTCGACCGGGAGCTGCGCACGGAGGTCGACCAGCTGCGCCGGGCGATGCGGACCCGGCCGGCCATCGACGTGGCCCGCGGCATTCTGATGGCCTCCTTCGGGCTGAGCCCCGAGGATGCGTGGACCGTGCTCGTCTCGGCCTCCCAGAACACCAACACCAAGTTGCACCACCTCGCCCGGGAGCTGGTGGGCACCGTCGACGGGGGCCCGCTGCCCGAGGCGGTACGGCAGCAGCTGGCGGCGGCCGTGGCCAGGGTGCAGGAGAGCGGGAAGGGCATCCCGCCCTGCGCCTAGGGCCCTTCCGGTGGTCCGGGTGTGACGTTCCCGGCAGGGCTGTTCCCTCGGAGGCAAGCGACCGCTTAGTATGCGGTGGACCGACGACGCAGTCCCGTGGAGGCACCGCATGCAGGCATGGCAAGTGCACGAGCTCGGCGAGCCGAGCGAGGTGATGCGGCAGACGGAGGTGGCGACTCCCACCCCGGGCGACGGCCAGGTCCTGCTGAAAGTGCGTGCCGCCAACATCAACTTCCCGGACGTGCTGATGGTCCGCGGCCACTACCAGGTGCGCCCCCCGCTGCCGTTCACGCCCGGGGTGGAGATCTGCGGCGAGACCGAGGACGGCCGCCGGGTCATCGCCAACCCCGCGCTGCCGTACGGCGGATTCGCCGAGTACGCCCTCGCGGACGCCGCCGCTCTGCTGCCCGCCCCGGACTCGCTGGACGACGCCGAGGCGGCCGCGCTGCACATCGGCTACCAGACGGGCTGGTTCGGCCTGCACCGCCGAGCCCGGCTGGAGGCCGGCGAGACGCTGCTCGTGCACGCCGCCGCGGGAGGGGTCGGCACCGCGGCCGTGCAGCTCGGCAAGGCGGCCGGCGCGACCGTCATCGGTGTCGTCGGCGGCGCCGAGAAGGCCGTTGTCGCCCGGGAGGCGGGCTGCGACGTCGTCGTCGACCGTACGCGTGAGGACGTCGTCGCGGCCGTCAAGGAGGCCACCGGCGGCCGGGGCGCCGACGTGATCTACGACCCGGTCGGCGGTGACGCCTACACCCAGTCGACGAAGGTCGTCGCCTTCGAGGGGCGGATCGTGGTCGTCGGCTTCGCGAGCGGGACCATCCCCAGCCCCGGGCTGAACCACGCCCTGGTCAAGAACTACACGATCCTCGGTCTGCACTGGGGCCTGTACAACACCAAGAACCCGAAGCTGGTCCTGCACTGCCACGAGCAGCTCACCGAACTCGCCGCCCGGGGCGCCGTCAGGCCGCTGGTGAGCGAGCGCGTCCCGCTCGGTGAGGCGGCCGCCGCCGTGCAGCGCGTCGCCGACGGCGTCACCACCGGCCGGGTCACGGTCCTTCCCTCGCTGGACAACGGAGCCGCCGTATGACCGACGCAGCCGAACTCAAGCGCCGCGCCGCTCGGTTGCTGGCCGAGCACCCGCCCACCACCACCGACCGCCTGGACTTCCTGCGGGCCCGCTTCGACGCGGGACTGGCCTGGGTGCACTACCCCGAGGGCCTCGGCGGCCTGGGCGCGCCGCGCTCCCTCCAGGTCGTTGTGGACGCCGAGCTGGAGGCCGCCGGCGCCCCCGACAACGACCCCCGCCGCATCGGCATCGGCCTCGGCATGGCCGCGCCGACCATCCTCAAGTACGGCACCGAGGAGCAGAAGCAGCGCTATCTGCGGCCCCTGTGGACCGGCGAGGAGGTCTGGTGCCAGCTCTTCAGCGAACCCGGCGCCGGGTCCGACCTGGCCGCGCTCGGCACCCGTGCCGTCCGTGACAGTGGGGGAGAGTGGGTGGTCGACGGGCAGAAGGTGTGGACCTCCAGCGCCCATGTCGCCCGCTGGGCCATCCTCATCGCCCGCACCGACCCGGACGTGCCCAAGCACGCGGGCATCACCTACTTCCTGTGCGACATGACCGACCCGGGCGTCGAGGTCCGGCCGCTGCGCCAGATAACCGGCGAGGCCGAGTTCAACGAGGTCTTCCTCACCGGTGTCCGTATCCCCGACTCCCGCCGCCTCGGCGAGATCGGCGACGGCTGGCGCGTGGCGCAGACCACGCTCAACAACGAGCGCGTCGCCATCGGCGGTATGCGGCTGCCCCGCGAGGGCGGCATGATCGCCCCGGCCGCCAGGACCTGGCGCGAGCGCCCCGAACTGCGCACCCACGACCTTCACCAGCGGTTGCTGAAGCTCTGGGTGGAGTCCGAGGTCGCCCGGCTCACCGCCGAACGCCTCCGCCAGCAGCTCGTCGCCGGTCAGCCCGGCCCCGAGGGCGCCGGCATGAAGCTCGCCTTCGCCCGCCTCAACCAGGAGATCAGCGGCCTGGAGGTCGAACTCCGGGGCGAGGAAGGCCTGTTGTACGACGACTGGACCATGCGCCGACCCGAGCTGGTGGACTTCGTCGGCCGGGACGCCGGCTACCGCTACCTGCGCTCCAAGGGGAACAGCATCGAGGGCGGGACCAGCGAGGTCCTGCTGAACATCGTCGCCGAGCGGGTCCTCGGGCTGCCGTCCGAGCCGCGCACCGACAAGGACGTCGCATGGAAGGACCTGACCCGATGACAATGCGGCGCACACAGCCCGACCTGCTGTACTCCGAGGAGCAAGAGGCGCTTCGGTCCGCCGTACGGGACCTGCTCGCCGACCACTGCGACGCCCCCGGCGTCATCGCCCGCATCGAGTCCGGCACCCCGCACGACCTCGCGGCCTGGAAGGCCCTCGCCGACGGCATGGGCCTCGCGGGTCTGCTGGTGCCCGAGGACAAGGGCGGCCAGGGCGCCACCCACCGCGAAGTGGCCGTGGTCCTGGAGGAGCTGGGGCGCGCGGTGGCGCCCGTGCCGTACCTCACCAGCGCCGTCGTCGCCACCGAGGCGCTGCTCGCCTCGGACGCCGACGACCTCCTCGCCGAGCTGGCGTCCGGCCGGAAAATCGGTGCCCTCGCCGTCTCCCTGAGCGTGGCCGCGGGCGGCGCCTACAAGGTCGTACGCCATGAAGGCGGCGCCCTGCACGGGGAGTTGACCGGGGTCGCGGACGCGTCGGTGGCCGATGTGCTGCTGGTTCCGGCCGACGACGGCGGGCTGTACGCGGTGGAGGCGGAGGCGGTCACCGTCACCGCGCAGCCCTCACTGGACCTGACCCGCCCGCTGGCGACCGTCCGGCTGGACGGCGCACCCGGCCGGCTGCTCGGCGACGCGGAACCCGCCGTCCGCCGGGCCCTGCGCAGCGCCGCCGGACTCCTCGCCTCCGAGCAACTCGGCGTGGCCGACTGGACGTTGACCGAGACCGTGCGCTACCTCAAGGAGCGCAAGCAGTTCAACCGTCCCGTCGGCGGCTTCCAGGCGCTCAAGCACCGGCTCGCCCAGCTGTGGCTGGAGGTCGCGGGCCTGCGCGCCGCCGCCCGCAACGCGGCCGACGCCCTGACGACCGGCGAGGACGTCGAACTCGCCGTGGCCGTCGCCCAGGCGTACGCGGCGCCCGTCGCGGTCCACGCCGCCGAGGAGGCGCTGCAGTTGCACGCCGGTATCGGCATGACCTGGGAGCACCCGGTCCACCTCTACCTCAAGCGGGCCAAGGCCGACTCGATCGCCTACGGCACGGCGGGCGGCCACCGTGCCGCGGTGGCCGAACTCATCGACCTGCCGGCCCCCTGAGCGTCACCCGGTGAAGCCCGCCCCACCTGGGGCGGGCTTTTTCGTGCGCCCTCGCCGAAGGAGTGAACAAGCAGCGGCGGTCCGGCCAACTCCTGGCATGTACAGGTTCATCGGCCATCGATCCGCCCCATACTCCCTGTGGTTCGGACCCGCCCCACAGGGAGGCAGAAGATGGCCCTCGTCACCCGCCGCAGAGCCCTCACCGCGTTCGGCGCCACACTCGCGGCCGTGCTCGCCCCACCCGCCGGCAGTGCGTTCGCCGACGAACGGGCGCACCGCCGCCCGCCGTTGTGGCGCGCCCACGCCCACAACGACTACGAACACCCCCGCCCCCTCCACGACGCCCTCGACCACCGCTTCGGCAGCGTCGAGGCCGACATCTTCCTCGTCGGCGACCAGCTCCTCATCGGCCACACCGTGGACGACCTCGACCCGACCCGCACGCTGGAGTCCCTCTACCTCGACCCGCTCGCCGCGATCGTCAGGGCCAACCACGGCTCCGTGTACCGGGGTTGGCGCCGGCCGCTGCAGCTGCTGATCGACATCAAGACCGAGGGCTCCTCGACGTACCTCGAACTCGACCGCCATCTCCGGCGCTACCCGCACCTGTTCACGACGTACGCCCACGGCCGCGTCCTGCCCGGCGCGGTCACCAACGTCATCTCCGGCGACCGCGCCGCCCGTACGCCCATGGAGGCGCAGTCCGTGCGCCGCGCCTTCTACGACGGGCGGCTCACCGACCTCGGCACCCCGGCGCCCGCCTCCTTCATCCCGCTCATCAGCGACAACTGGCAGCTGAACTTCACCTGGCTGGGCGAGGGCGCCTTCCCGGACGCCGAGCGGCAGAGGCTGCGGAGCATCATCGGACAGGCCCACGCCGCCGGACAGAAGGTGCGCTTCTGGAACACGCCGGATCTGGCCGGTCCCGCCCGGGACGCGCTGTGGACCGAACTCCTCGACGCCGGCGTCGACTACTTCAACACC
The DNA here is from genome assembly GCF_040605395.1 of Streptomyces sp. NPDC005648. Taxonomy (NCBI): domain Bacteria; kingdom Bacillati; phylum Actinomycetota; class Actinomycetes; order Kitasatosporales; family Streptomycetaceae; genus Streptomyces; species Streptomyces sp. NPDC005648. Next base: position 42,600 of record NZ_JBEXCS010000031.1, read on the forward strand.
GACGACCTCGCCGGGCTCGAACGCTTCCTGGATGCCCACCGGGCGGCGTAGAACCACACGTTCGGCGGACAGGTCAGCTGCCCCGATCGGCCCTCCGCTACGCCACACTTGCGGCCGAACGCCGCGAAACGGGCGTGGCGGAGGAGGTTGACGATGGCGATTTCCATCTCTGTGGTGCTGTTGTTCCTGATCCTGGCGGTGATCTTCATGCGCAACGGCGGGCTGAAGGTCTCCCACGCCCTGGTCTGCGCGCTGCTCGGGTTCTTCCTCGCCGGCACCAGCATGGCGCCGACGATCCACAGCGGCCTCACCGCGACCGCCGACATCGTCAGCAGCCTGCATCCATGAGGCCGCTCCCGGTCAGGACGTGAACACGCCGATGCCGTCGGGCACCGGGCGCTCCGCGTCACCGGACGGATGGTTGCGTACGGTGACCGCGGACGCGCCCGGCTCACGGGCCACCAGCGTGGTCGAGCCGCCGCCGTCCAGACTGAACGCGTCGACCGAGCCCAACGACCGCATCTCGGCGGCCACCTCGGCGATCGTCAGACCGGTGCGGTACGGCTTCGCGCCGTCCAGCGCGAACAGCAGCAGCCGCTTCCCGCCGTCCGCGATGCCGACGGCGGTGCGGGTGGCCGCGGTGCCGTTGTCCAGGCCGGCCAGCGGCTGACCGCCCCGCAGCACCGGATAGCCGCCGAGCGCGAAGCGGAACGGCACCTGTGAGCGGGCGGCCACCAGCCGGTGCGTCACCCGCACCCGCTCGCCCGGGACCAGCCTCCGCAGCCAGTGCGCGCCCGCCTCCCGGCCGACCAGCACCGTGGTGCCCGCGGGGATGGCGCCCCTGCCGGGGGTCCTGGCCACCGAGACCACCCGGCCCTGACGGACCACCACCTCGTAGGTGTCCGAACTGCAGGCGGCGGCCCGGTCGGTGTCCGTGCCGCAGACGGCGCGGAGCCGGGAGACACTGCCCCAGTCCGAGGTGAAGGCGCCGATCGAGTTCTCGGGCAGCGCGAACTGGTTGAGCCCGGCGAGCGACAGCCGCCCGAAGGGCGTCCCGACCGACCCCCGCAGCGTCAGATCGTCCAGCCGGGCCCTGCGGTCGACGCCCACGCCCAGCACGTCCCTCGTGGTCGTGCCGGGAGGCAGCGCCGGGCCGAAGCGCTGGCCGTCGGGCACCGCCGCCTTCAGGACGTGCCGGTCGGCGATGGCCGGCCCGTCGGTCGAGCCGGTGGCCTCGACGCCCGGGTGCTGGGTCTCGCTGATGTTGAAGAAGTCGCCGTTGATGCCCGCCACCGCGCCCTGGGCGTCGGCGAGCTCGGACACGGGAGCCCGGGCGGCCACCGCCCCCGGGTGGAGAAGGTCCAGCCGCACGTGGGTGTCGCGCAGGTCGACGGTGAGCAGATGGGCGTGGGTCGGCCCCTTGCTCCCCTGGATGTCGAACTGACGGTAGGTGACACCCGGCGCGACCGGGGTGGCGGCGGGCGAACCACTGGCCGGTGCCGCCCCCGCCAGGGCCCCACCGGCCAGCGCGCCGAGTGTCGTCACGAACGCGAGTGCTGTTCTCCCGGATCTCCTTGCCGCTGAACGCTTCTGACGGCGCGTCACAGAACCCCCCGAGGTCTCGTCAACTGTCCCAGGACTCAGGGGAAGTGCACCAGACGGCGATGGCCGACGCGGCGTCTAGGCGTCGACTACACGAGAACGGGTGAGAAAACGCACCCCCTCGGGTGCTTCCAGCGAGAAACCGCTGCCGCGTCCCGCCACCACGTCCACGATCAGCCGTGTGTGGCTCCACACCTCGTACTGACTGCGCGACATCCAGAACGTCACCGGCTCCGGCACCCCCTCCACCGCCAGCTCCGCGAGCAGCACGTCCGAGCCACCGGTGCGGAACTCGCCCTCCGGGTAGCACATGGGCGCGCTGCCGTCGCAGCAGCCGCCGGACTGGTGGAACATCAGCGGCCCGTGCGCGGCACGCAGGGTGCGCAGCAGCTCGGCGGCCGCGGGGGTGAGTTCGACACGCGGGGTCTCCTCATACATGTGTCCCAGGGCAGCACGCGCAAGGTTGCGAGAGGGTTGCGCCGCACCTGGTGCCGGCCGGTGCCGCGTAACAGCCGAGCGTCACCACCTGGTCGGGTCGCCAGCGCTCCCGCACGACGTCCAGCAGCTCCCAGCCCAGGCGTTCGTACAGGGCCGTCGCGGCGGTGTTGGCGGTGACGACGTCGAGGACCGGGTGCAGCCCGCGGGTCCGCGCCTCCTCGACGGCCTGTTCCATCAGCGCGGCGCCCAGGCCGAGCCCGTGGGCGGTGGGTGAGACGAACAGGCGGCCGACGACGGCGGTCCGTTCGATGCCGGTGCCCGTGCGGGCGGCCCAGAGGCCGGCCGCCAGATCGCCCCCGTCGGCCCGCGAGAGGGCGATGTGGCCGACCACGTGTCCGTCCAGTTCGGCCACCCAGGTCGCGAGCAGTGACTCGGGAGTCAGCCAATCGCCGGGGCGCTCCGGCCAGTTGACGGGATAGCCGCTGTGCCGGTGCACCTCGGCCAGGATCTCCACACAGATGCCGAGATCGCCTTCGGCTCGTCGGCGAACGTGGACGGACACGTCGTACCCCTTCTCTGACGTTGCCTCAAGCGGGCTGCGGCGTCAGGCGCTTGTGGCCCCTGCGGTCGTAGTACCTGGTCATGGCGAAGCCGAAGAGCAGGCCGGCGGCCGCGCCGATGGCAATCATGATCCACGACCGGGTGAGGCCGGCGTCGCCGCGGGCGTCGAAGTAGAGGATGGCGCGGACGCCGTCGCTGAGCTGGCGCATGGGCTCGAAGTGGGAGAGGAAGCGGTAGAAGCCGGGGACCGCCTGGAGGGGGACCGTGGCGCCGGACGACGGCAGGCCGAGCACGATGAACACGAACATGGACACCAGCTGGCCGATCCCGCCGAAGGCCGCGTTGATGGCCTGCACGCCCAGGCCGACGGCGAGCGCGGCGCAGTACGAGTAGATCCACAGCAGCGGGATGTGGGTCGCGTCCATGCCCAGGATCGCGATGGTGGCGAGCATGACGAGGGAGACGCTGAGGACCGTGATGCCCGCCGTCATGGCCATCTTGAGCAGCAGGGTCTGGGTGCGGGTGATGGGGACCGTGGGGCGGCGGGTGTGCCAGGGGCCGATCTCGTTGTCGGCGTAACCGAGGGCCGTGTCCACGCCGTTGCTGATGACGTTGCCGCCCATGAAGCCGGCCAGCACCAGCAGCAGGGTGTAGTAGAAGGCGCTGAGACCGAGGCCGCTGTGGCTGCCGATGGGGTGGCCGACCTGGGTGACGACGTTCACCGGGTCGGCCAGCAGCAGCTTGGTGGTGGAGTTCGCGCGGTCGCCGACCGCCGCCGTGAGCTGTGTGCCGAGGGTCTGCGAGGACTGGTGCGCGGCAGCCGTGGTGATCTGACTGGCGAGGGACGAACCGAGGCTGCCCTTGCCGGGGTTGGTGAGCACGGTCATCGTCGGCCGCCGCGTGGCGCCGGTCGTGGTGAGCGCGGTGATCGAGTCGGTGAAGTCCGCGGGGATGACGAGGGCGCCGTAGACCTTCCCGGAGTCGAGCTGGTCCTGGGCCTGGGCGAGGGTCAGCCTGCGCCAGGAGGCCTTGTCGTTCGACTTGTCCGAGGTGATCGCGGCGGCGATCTGGGTGCCCGCGTTCGCCTGCTGCCCGGCCGGCGGCCGGCCGGTGTCGCCGTTGACGAGGGCGATGGGGAGATGGTGCAGATCGCGCTGGGGGTTGACGATGCCGCCCATGTACAGCAGGGCCAGCAACAGCGCGAGCAGTCCGGTCAGGACGGTGGGCACGAGCCACAGTCTGGGGCGGCCCAGCAGAGTGACGGCACGGGCCTCGGGGCTGGCGTCGGCCATGGTTCTCCGTAGGTTGTGTGGTGGGGACAGGAGGTGGGAGCGGGTGGTGGGAACGGGTGGTGGAACGGGTGGTGGGGTCGGATCGTCCACCGCGCGGTTCCCCTGCGCACGCAGAGCCTACGGACGGCGCGGGGCAGATGGGGGCAACCCGTCCGGGCCGGACCCGAAGCGGTCGGCGCGCCGGCATGCCGCAGGGAACCCACAAGGCCCCCGGTGCCTCATACCGGTTGACGCATGGTGCCCGGACCCGAGGAGCGAGTGGTGGACGACAGCGAAACCTCCGGGGTGTCCCGCCGGAAGTTCATGGTCTACTCCCTGTCGGCCGCGACGCTCACCGTCGCCGCCCCGCTCGGCTGCGACACCTCGACGGCCGAGGGTTCGGAGCCGGTCCGCGGCCCGTCCGACACCGTGGTGACCGGCACGGACGAGGAGATGCTGGTCCTGGAGGTCACCCCGGCCAACAGGGTCGTCGTACGACTGCCCCGGGTCGAGCTGGGCCAGGGCGTCACCACCGCCGTCGCCGTCATGATCGCCGAGGAGCTGGACGCCCGTCTCGCCGACGTCGACATCCCCCTCGCGGACGCCCGCACCAAGGGCAACCAGTCCACCGGCGGCTCCAACTCGGTCAGTTCCCTCTACGGCCCCGCACGGCAGCTCGCCGCCACCGCGCGCGCCAGACTCGTCACCGCCGCCGCGCGCCGCTGGCACCTGCCCGCTCGGAGCCTGCGCACCCGCGACACCCTGGTCGTCGCCCCGGACGGCCGCACCGCCACCTTCGGCTCGCTCAGCGCGAGCGCCGCCAGGATCCGTCGTACGGCCGTGTCCGCCGAACCCAAACCGGCCGCCGCGCACCGGCTGATCGGGAAGCCCACGAACCGGATCGACGCCCGGGACCTCGTCACCGGCAAGGCCAGGTACACCGGCGACCTGAACGTGGCGGGCGCCAAGCCCACCGTGGTGGCCAGACCGCCCACCCTCGGCGGAAAGCTCGTCTCGGTCGACGACCGCGCGGCCCGGGCCCTGCCGGGTGTGCATGCCGTGGTGCGGGTCCCCGGCGGGGTCGCCGTCGTGGCCGAGACCTTCCACCACGCGTTCACCGCCCGGGACGCCCTGAGGATCAAGTGGGCACCGGGGCCGATGGCGTCCCTGTCCGACGCCGGGATCCGCTCCCGGCTGCGGGCCGCGGTGCCGGCGCAGGGCAGCCCGCCGCGGGGATCGACGCAGGTCGAGGGCGAGTTCGAGTTCGCCTTCGTCAGCCACGCCCCGATGGAGGTGCTCACCGCGATCGCCGACGTCCGCGCCCACCGGGCGGAGATCTGGTTCTCCTCCCAGACGCCGATGGACGCCCGGGGCACCATCGCCTCCGCGCTCGGACTCCCCGCATCCGAGGTCACCGTCCATGTCCTGCGCGGCGGCGGCTCCTTCGGACGGCGGCTCCACTACGACGCCGCCATCGAGGCGGCCCTGGTCTCCAAGGCGGCGAAACGGCCGGTCAAGCTGATGTGGAGCCGCAACGACGACACCCGGCACGGCCGGATGCGCCCGGCCAGCCATCACCGCGTCCGCGCCAGCCACAAGGACGGCCGGGTGGTGGCCTTCAGCCACATGATGGCCTCGGTCGGCGAGTCCGAGGGAGCGAGCGTCACCCGGGCCTCCTTCGTACGGCCCGCCTCCGTACGGCCCGCCTCCGCTCCTCTGCCCAGCGACTCCGGCCTCTACGACTTCGGCCGGATCTCCGGCGATTCGGGCGGCATCGAACTGCCGATCCCGCTCGGTGCCTGGCGGTCCGTGAACTCCGGGACGATGCGGGCCGCGGAGGAGATCGTCGTCGACGAGGTCGCCCGCGGCCTGGGAAAGGACCCGGTCGCCTTCCGTCGTACGACACTGCGCGACAAGGCGGTGAGGGCCGTACTGGACAAGGCCGCCGAGGCGGGGGAGTGGGGGCGGACGCTGCCCGCCGGGCACGGGCAGGGGGTCGCCGTGCACCAGGAGTACGGGTCCTGCGTGGCCTGTCTCGTCGAGATCGACGCCGAGGACCCGAAGAACCCCCGGGTCACCAAGGTGGTGATGGCCGCCGACGTCGGCACGGCCGTCAACCCGCGCGGTCTGGAGGCCCAGCTGATGGGAGCGACCGTCGACGGGATCTCCACCATCCTGAGCGCCGGACTGCACATCGACCGGGGTGCCGTGCGCGAGGGCAGCTTCTCCGACTTCCACTGGGCCAGGCAGCGGCATGCCCCGCTGCACTTCGAGGCGCACATCATGCCGTCGACGGGGGAGCCCGGAGGCGCGGGCGAGCTCGGTGTCCCCGCCGCGTCCGGGGCCGTGGCCAACGCCTACGCGCGGGCCACCGGCACCCGGCCCCGCCGCTTCCCGATCAACTTCTGACCCCCTTGCCCCGTCCGACCCTCTTCGAGAAGGTGCCGATGCCGTCCTACTCCTTCGACCTCAACGGCGAGAAGGTCACCGTCGAGGCCCCGACCGACATGCCGCTGTTGTGGGTGCTGCGGGACCTGCTGCATGTCACCGGCCCCAAGTACGGCTGCGGTATCGGCGTCTGCCGGGCCTGCACCAGCCATCTCGACGGGGAGGAGATCCAGCCCTGCACCGTAAAGGTGAGGGACTGCGCGGGCCGCACGGTCACCACCATCGAGGGACTCGCCGACGGCGACACCCTGCACCCCGTGCAGGAGGCCTGGCTGGACTGCGACGTCGCCCAGTGCGGCTTCTGCCAGCCCGGACAGATCATGGCGGCGGCGGCCCTGCTGAAGAGGACGCCCCACCCGAGCGACGCGGACATCGACCGCATCGAGAACGTCTGCCGGTGCGGCACGTACACCCGTATCCGTGAGGCGATCAACAAAGCAGCGGCGAAAATCACTCCTTGAGTGGCCCGGCTCACATGGCCAGAACCCCATGCCACCGACACCATGGGGGACGTCCATCGGCAGGCTGAAGGGAGCGGCGATGTTCCGCAAGGTGCTGGTCGCCAACCGTGGTGAGATCGCGATCAGGGCATTTCGCGCCGGCTACGAGCTGGGCGCGAGGACGGTCGCCGTCTTCCCGCACGAGGACCGCAACTCGCTGCACCGGCTCAAGGCCGACGAGGCCTATGAGATCGGCCAGCCCGGACATCCGGTGCGGGCCTATCTGTCGGTCGAGGAGATCGTGCGCGCCGCACGCCAGGCCGGCGCGGACGCCGTCTACCCCGGCTACGGCTTCCTCTCCGAGAACCCCGAGCTGGCCAAGGCCTGCGAGGAAGCCGGCATCACCTTCGTCGGGCCCAGCGCGCAGACTCTGGAGCTGACCGGCAACAAGGCGCGCGCCGTGGCCGCCGCCCGCGCGGCCGGCGTCCCGGTGCTCGGCTCCTCCCAGCCCTCCACCGATGTCGACGAACTCGTGCGCGCCGCCGAGGAGATCGGCTTCCCGGTGTTCGTGAAGGCGGTGGCCGGCGGCGGCGGGCGCGGAATGCGCCGCGTCGAGAACCCGGCCGCGCTGCGCGAGTCGATCGAGGCCGCCTCCCGCGAGGCCGCCTCCGCCTTCGGCGACTCGACCGTCTTCCTGGAGAAGGCCGTCGTGGACCCCCGCCATATCGAGGTGCAGATCCTCGCCGACGGCGAGGGCAACGTCATCCACCTCTTCGAGCGCGACTGTTCCCTCCAGCGCCGCCACCAGAAGGTCATCGAGATGGCGCCCGCGCCCAACCTCGACCCGGCCCTGCGCGACCGTATCTGCGCCGACGCCGTCCGCTTCGCCCGCGAGATCGGCTACCGCAACGCCGGCACCGTCGAGTTCCTCCTCGACCGCGACGGCAACCATGTCTTCATCGAGATGAACCCGCGCATCCAGGTCGAGCACACGGTCACCGAGGAGGTCACCGACGTCGACCTCGTCCAGGCCCAGTTGCGCATCGCCTCCGGCCAGACCCTCGCCGACCTCGGGCTCTCCCAGGAGACCGTGAAGCTGCACGGCGCGGCCCTCCAGTGCCGTATCACCACCGAGGACCCCGCCAACGGCTTCCGCCCGGACACCGGCCGGATCAGCGCCTACCGCTCGCCGGGCGGTTCGGGCATCCGGCTCGACGGCGGAACCACCCACGCCGGTACGGAGATCAGCGCGCACTTCGACTCGATGCTGGTCAAACTGACCTGCCGGGGACGGGACTTCAAGGCCGCGATCGGACGGGCCCGGCGTGCCGTCGCCGAGTTCCGCATCCGTGGTGTGGCCACCAACATCCCGTTCCTGCAAGCCGTGTTGGACGATCCGGACTTCCAGGCCGGGCGGGTGACGACCTCGTTCATCGAGGAGCGCCCGCACCTGCTGACCGCCCGCTCCTCGGCGGACCGCGGCACCAAGCTGCTGACCTACCTCGCCGACGTCACGGTCAACAAGCCGCACGGCGAGCGCCCCGACCTGATCGAGCCCACCACCAAACTGCCCCCGCTGCCCGCCGGCGAACCCGCCCCCGGCTCTCGCCAGCGCCTGGTCGAACTCGGCCCCGAGGGCTTCGCCCGCCGGCTGCGCGAGTCGCCGACCATCGGCATCACCGACACCACCTTCCGCGACGCCCACCAGTCACTGCTGGCCACCCGGGTACGGACGAAGGACCTGCTGGCCGTCGCGCCGGTGGTCGCCCGTACGCTCCCCGAGCTGCTGTCCCTGGAGTGCTGGGGCGGCGCCACCTACGACGTCGCCCTGCGCTTCCTCGCCGAGGACCCGTGGGAGCGGCTGGCCGCACTGCGCGAGGCGGTCCCCAACATCTGCCTCCAGATGCTGCTGCGCGGCCGCAACACCGTTGGCTACACCCCGTACCCGACCGAGGTGACCGACGCCTTCGTGCAGGAGGCCGCCGCCACCGGCATCGACATCTTCCGGATCTTCGACGCCCTCAACGACGTCGGCCAGATGCGGCCCGCCATCGACGCCGTACGCGAGACGGGCACGGCGATCGCCGAGGTGGCGCTCTGCTACACCTCGGACCTGTCCGACCCGAACGAGCGGCTGTACACGCTCGACTACTACCTGCGGCTCGCCGAGCAGATCGTCGACGCGGGCGCCCATGTCCTGGCCGTCAAGGACATGGCGGGACTGCTGCGCGCCCCGGCCGCCGCGAAGCTGGTGTCGGCGCTGCGCCGCGAGTTCGACCTGCCGGTGCACCTGCACACGCACGACACGGCGGGCGGTCAGCTGGCCACCTACCTGGCCGCGATCCAGGCGGGCGCGGACGCGGTGGACGGCGCGGTCGCGTCGATGGCCGGTACGACCTCCCAGCCCTCCCTCTCGGCGATCGTCGCCGCGACCGACCACTCGGACCGGCCGACCGGCCTGGATCTCCAGGCCGTCGGCGACCTGGAGCCGTACTGGGAGAGCGTCCGCAAGATCTACGCCCCCTTCGAGGCGGGCCTCGCCTCGCCCACGGGGCGGGTCTACCACCACGAGATCCCCGGCGGCCAGCTCTCCAACCTGCGCACCCAGGCCGTGGCCCTCGGTCTCGGCGACCGCTTCGAGGAGATCGAGGACCTGTACGCGGCCGCCGACCGTATGCTCGGCCGGCTGGTCAAGGTCACCCCGTCCTCGAAGGTGGTCGGCGACCTGGCCCTGCATCTCGTCGGCGCCGGTGTACCGCCGGAGGACTTCGAGGCGGCGCCGAACAGGTTCGACATCCCCGACTCGGTGATCGGCTTCCTGCGCGGCGAGCTCGGCACCCCGCCCGGCGGCTGGCCGGAGCCCTTCCGCAGCAAGGCCCTGGAGGGCCGCGCGGAGCCCAGGCCGGTGCAGGAGCTGACGGCGGAGGACCGCGAGGGCCTCGCCAAGGAGCCCCGCGCCACCCTCAACCGCCTGCTCTTCCCCGGCCCGACGCGCGAGTACGACACCCACCGCGCGGCCTACGGCGACACCAGCGTCCTGGACAGCAAGGACTTCTTCTACGGTCTGCGCCCGGGCAAGGAGTACGCCGTCGACCTGGAGCCCGGCGTGCGGCTGCTGATCGAGCTGGAGGCGGTCGGTGAGGCCGACGAGCGCGGTATGCGGACCGTGATGTCCACCCTGAACGGCCAGCTCCGGCCGATCCAGGTCCGCGACACCGCCGCCGCCTCCGACATCCCGGTGACGGAGAAGGCCGACCGCTCCAACTCCGGTCATGTCGCGGCGCCGTTCGCCGGTGTGGTGACCCTCGCGGTGGCCGAGGGCGACGAGGTGGACGCGGGGGCGACGGTGGCCACCATCGAGGCGATGAAGATGGAGGCCGCGATCACCGCGGCCAAGGCCGGGCGCGTCAGCCGGCTGGCCATCAACCGCATCCAGCAGGTGGAGGGCGGTGACCTGCTGGTCGAGATCGGCTGAGCGGGCGTGAGCGGCCCCCGCCGGGTGCGGGGGCCGCCGTCCGTTCAGGCCGTCAGCCGCAGCAGGGTCTCCTCCAGGGACGCCGTGTCCTTCGGCGGCCGGTTGTGCGGCAGCCTGCCCAGCACGGTCGCCATGCCGCAGGTGTTCGTCGCGCCGGAGAAGGCCAGGCCCGCCCCGATCAGCCCCGACAGCCAGTGCGCCCGCGGCCGGGCGAGGCCCGCCGTGAAACCGGCCAGGACCAGCGCACCGGCGACGAGACGGACCTGGCGGTCCATCGGCCAGGGCGCGCGGGCCCCGGCCGGGTGTTCCAGCGGATGCCCGGCCGCCGCCCAGGCGCCGGTGCCTCCGTCCAGCGTGGCCGCCTCGATGCCGAGCGCGGCCAGCCGCTCGCAGCCCTTGGCCGAGCGGGCCCCGGACCGGCATACGATCAGCAGCGGGCCCGGGACCGCCCTGAGGACCTCGGCGGCCTCGTCGAGCCGGTCCAGGGGGATGTTGTGGGCGCCGGGGAGATGGCCGCCCGCGTACTCGCCGGGGGTCCGGACGTCGACGAGGGTGAGTTCGCCGAGGCGGGCGAAGGCCTGGGCGGTGGTCAGGGTGATGGGGGTGGGCACGGAACAGAACCTTTCGGTGGGGTGTTCACCCAGCGGGTACGATACCCGTGGGGGTATGTAGGAGGAGGAAGCGTGCAACTCGACATGTCGGCCGAGGAGCTCAAGTCGGCGCTCAACCGGCTGCGGCGCGCCCAGGGTCAGCTGGCGGGCGTGATCCGGATGATCGAGGAGGGCCGGGACTGCGAGGACGTCGTCACCCAGCTCGCCGCCGTGTCGCGGGCGCTGGACCGGGCCGGGTTCTCGATCATCGCGACCGGGCTCGAACAGTGCATGACCAGCGACGACCCGGAGGTCCGGGACTCGACCCAGATGCGGGCGCGGCTGGAGAAGCTGTTCCTGTCGCTGGCCTGAGGGGCGGCGGGTTCACAGCAGGGCTGTCGCACCCATGGCGACGGCCACCGCCAGCAGCACGGCACCGAAGACCCGCTGCAGCACCGCGGGCGAGACCTTCGCGGCCAGCCGCTTGCCGTCCCACGCCCCGAGCACGGCGGTCGCCAGGAACGGCGTCATCAGCGTCCAGTCCAGGGTCACGGCGGTGAAGGCGCGGGCCGTGAGGGCCACCAGCGCGTTGGCGACGATGACCAGCAGGCTGGTGCCCACCGCCGCGCCCATCGGCACGGCCAGCACGGTCACCAGCGCCGGTACGGCGAGGAAACCGCCGCCGACCCCGAGGAACCCGGTCACCGCGCCCAGTCCGGCGCCTGCCGTGGCGGCACGGACCCCGGACACCCTCCCGCTCGCGTGCGGCATCCGGCGGAGCAGCATTTTCGCCGCGGCGAGCGCGGCCAGCAGCGCGAACGCGAGAGTGAGCACGGCCTCGGGGATCTGCGCGGACAGCGCCCCCGCCCCGGCCGCGGGCAGCAGCCCGGCCGCCGCGAAGAGCCCGCCGGCCCGCCAGCGCACGGCGCCCGCGCGCGCATGCGCCACAAGCGCGGTGAGCGACGTGACGATCACGATGACGAGCCCCGCGGTGGTCGCCGCGGCCGGACCGAAGCCGAGCAGATAGATCAGCGCGGGGACGGTCAGGATGCTGCCGCCCGCCCCCAGCGCGCCCAGGGCGAGACCGACGACGGCCCCGGCGGCGAGGGCCAGGACGAACGCGGTCATATGGCGGACACGAGCGGGAGACCGGCCTCGGCCGCCGCGGCGAACCCGTCGTCGACGGCGACCACGTCCCGCCCGGCCGCGTCGAGCAGGGACGCGGCGATGGCCGCGCGCATCCCGCCCGCGCAGTGCACCCACAGCGGGCCGCCGGGTACCTCGGACAGACGCCGGTGGATCTGGTGCACCGGGATGTGCACACTGCCCTCGATCCAGCCGCCCGCACGCTCGGTGTCCCGGCGCACATCGAGCACCGTGAACTCCTCTCCCCGCCGTCGCGCCGCGGCCAGCTCGGCGAACGTGGCACGCGGGAAGGAAGCGGGCCGGGCCCCGTCCGTGACCCAGTCGGCCGGCGAGCCGACGGCCGCCGCGGCCGGCCGGTCGATGCCCACCCGCGTCAACTCCCGCTGGGCATAGGCCAATTGCTCGGTACTCTCCGCGAGCAGCGTCACCGGCTTGCCCCACGGGATCAGCCACGCCAGATAAGTGGCCGGCTGCCCGTCGGCCTCGAAGTTGACCGCCCCCGCCACATGCCCGGCGGCGAACGCCACCCGGCCGCGCAGATCCACGACCCACTCACCGGCCGCGAGCCGCCGCCGGATCTCGTCCGCGTCGGCACGCCGGGGCGGGCTCAGGTCCACCGGGGCGGGGCCGCCTGCGTTGGCGGGGCCCATGTGCGCGTAGTACGCGGGAACGTCGTCGAGCCCGGCCAGCAGTTCCTTCACGAACGTGTCCACGTCCCGCAGCAGCGCCGGATTCGAGGCCTTCTCGGTGCCGATCGTGCTGTGCGCGCCACCCGCCCCGGCCAAGGCGCAGAAGCTGCCGAAACCGTGCGTGGGCAGGACCGTCACCTCGTCGGACAGCTCGGCGGCGAGCCGGTGGACCGAGGCGTGCTGCGCTCGGGCGAGCGGCTCGGTCAGCCGGGGCTCCACCAGATCGGGCCGTCCGACGCTGCCGATCAGCAGTGAGCCCCCGGTGAAGGCGGCCACCGCCCGCCCGTCCTCCTCCAGCACGTACGAGGTGTGGTGCGGGGTGTGCCCGGGAGTGGCCACCGCCCGCAGCACCAGCCCCTCGTCGACCGGCTCGGCATCCCCGTCGGCGACCGCCACCCGCGCGTACGCCACCTCGGCGCCGGCCGGCACCAGGTACCGCGCCCCGGTCAGCCGGGCCAGCTCCAGGCCGCCCGTCACGTAGTCGTTGTGGACATGGGTCTCGGCGACGGCCACGATCCGCACGCCCCGCCGGGCGGCCGCGGCGATCACCCGGTCGACGTCCCGCGGTGGATCGACGACCACCGCGGCCCCGGCACCTCCGGCCAGATAGCTGCGGTTGCCCAGCCCCTGGGTCTCCAGCACGTCGACAAAGAACACGGCTCTCTCCCTCTTGGAAAATTACCCCCCGGGGTATCCGTTCACCACGGTAGCAGATATACCCAGGGGGGTATTTTCAGAGGTGCTTTCAGAGACTGCCGGAGGCGACCGGATACCGGTGGACGGGTGGCAGGCCCGTCAGCAGACCGGGCCGGACGACATCGATGACATGGGCGCTCGGGGTGAACAGGGGCTGGGCGAGCCGGGGCAGGTCGGCGGGCTCGTGCCACTCCCAGCGGTGGATGAGGTGGGGCTCCTTGACGACGGGAGCGCCCCGGTACGAGGTGACGTGGACGGCGGCCGTGAGGCGGGGCATGCCGTGGGCGGAGTCCATCAGCAGGGCCGGCACCCGGGCCGCGTCGCGGTCCGCCTCCAGCCCTGTCTCCTCCGCCAGCTCGCGCACCGCCGCGTCGAGGAAGTCCTCGCCCGCGTCGTTCTTGCCGCCGGGCAGCTCCCACACCCCGCGCACCGACCAGCCGAGCAGGATCCGCCCGGCCGGGTCGGTGACAACCACTCCCGCGCCGGTGAGGGCGTGCGGGGAGGGACGGCCCTTGTCGGCGGTCGTGGCCTTCGCGGTCACGGTCTTCGCGGGGACGGCTTTCGGGGGGACGGCTTTCGCGGGGACGGGGTCGCGCAGGATCACGAGGGCCAGGCCGTCCACGGCGTGGCGCTCGACGACCGTCCAGCCCGCGCACAGCAGGTCGAGTTCGGCCGCGTCGAGGGCGATGCCCCGCTTGTCGTCCGGCACGGACTCGGCGACGGGCGTGATCACGCAGAGGGCGCCGCCGGGGCGGAGCCGCTCGCGCAGCCGGTTCAGCAGACGCGTGCGGTCGTGGACGAAGGCCCAGCTGAGCCGAAAGGAGATCAAGTCATAGGCGGGATGCGGGAGTTGGTCGAGCGAGTCGCGCTCGATGTCGAAGAGGCGGTAGACCACCGGCCCTTCACCCGAGACTCGGGCGGCTCCGACGCCGGCCCCGGCGGCCTCGGCCATCGCGAGGGCTGCCGGGGCGTGGTCCACGGCGTCGACGTGGTAACCGGCCTTGGCGAGGTGGCGGGCCAGTTCCCCCAGTCCGCAGCCGGCGTCGAGGGCGAGGCCGCCGCCCTCGGGGGCGGGGACGTGCGCGGCGAGCAACTCCCGCTCCCAGTCGCGCAGTGCGCTGAAGGTCCTGCCGCTCGCGTAGTGGGCGTCCCACTCGTCGCGTGTCGTGTCTCCCACGGTGAGGCTCCTTGCCTGATCGGTCCGTCCGAACAGGGAGTCCTACCCGTGGGTGTGCGAACGGGCGCACCCGGAGCCTCAGGCCCCGGGTGCGCCCGGCCTACCGCCCGGCCTACCGCCTGGGGTCGCCGATGCTGACGAAGCCCATGAGCTTGGGGCTGGTGGCGTTTTCGTAGAGGACATCGCCGCCGGACCTCTTCCAGATCCTGATGCGGAAGCTGTCCGGAGCGGCGGTCGCGGTGATACGGAAGGCGTAGCCGCCGGTGCCGTTGACCGTGCCGGAGCCCTGGTAGACGGCCCGGGAGCCGGTGACCACGAGCCAGTCGGAGCCGGTGGAGCGGAACTGGAGCCTGGCCGAGCCGAGTTCGAGGGAGGCCTGACCGGTCGGGGTGGTGGCTCCCTCGGCGTAGAAGGCCGTGAAGAAGAAGGCGGCCCTGCCCGTGAGGTCCGGCCCGGCCGGGTAGGCGCCGGCCGGTGAGGTGAAGACGCCGGTGCCGAACACGGGCCCGGCGAGGCGGTCGTAGGCGACCAGCTCGGGGAGCGTCCTGCTGTCCGTGCCGCCGTCGTCGTCGGTGACGGTGACGACGGGACGGCGGATGCCGGCCCTGGTGTAGATGTGCTCGGCGCGGCAGCCGGAGGCCGTGACCGTGCCGGGCCGCGGGGCGCTGCCGTCCTTCCAGTCGACCGCGCAGGTGTGGGTGTCGCCGGTGCCCGGGTCGGTGAACTCGGCTTCGACGACGGCTCGTCGGCCGACCGGGACCGCGGAGCGCGGACCCTCGACGGTGGTGATGGCCGGCGCCGCGTTGCTCACCGTGACGGTCGCCGTGTCGTGGCTGCGGCCTCCGGTCAGGGTGGCCGTGAACGTGCCGTCGTCGGTGCAGGTGATCGTGGTCCTCGCGGACGAGGGGTCGGCGAAGGAGCAGGGCGCTCCCTTCTCGACCGTCCAACTCGGGCTGCCCGCACCGGAGATGGTGCCGTTCAGGGCGATCGCGTCGCCCTCCTTGCCACCGGCGTCGCCACCGGAGTGCACGATGGTCACCGGGTCGATGCTCGTCAGGGTCGGTACGACCTTCTCGATCAGGCCGTCGGAGTCGAACTCCATCTTGTCGATGGTGGTTTCGCGATGGGTGCCGTCACCGCCCGGGATGGCGAACCGGTGGTAGGCGATGTACCAGTCGTCGGTGTTCGGGACGTGGACGACACTGTGGTGACCGGTGCCCTTGATACCGAGCGAGAGATCCTTGGAGAGGATCACGCCCCGCTTGGTCCAGGGGCCGGTGGGGGAGGGGCCGGTGGCGTAGGCGACCCGGTAGTTCTCGTCCCGGGTGTCGTTCTCCGACCACATGAGGTAGTAGGTGCCCTCGCGCTTGATGACGAAGGAACCCTCGTTGTAGCCGCTCGGGGTGATGTCCTCGACCTTCGCGGTGTCGAGGGACGTCATGTCGTCGTTCAGCGGGACGACGTAGGCGTGGCCGTTGCCGAAGTAGAGGTACGACCGGCCGTCGTCGTCCGTGAAGACCGCCGGGTCGATCATCTGCCCGCTGAACTCGCCCGCCTTCAACAGTGGTTGACCGAGGGCGTCCTTGAAGGGGCCGGTCGGCGAGTCGGAGACGGCGACACCGATGTTGGCGTCGGCGCAGAAGTAGAAGTAGTACTTGCCGTTCTTCTCGGCGATCGTCGGAGCCCAGGCCCGGCTGTCCGCCCAGGAGACGTCCGGACCGAGGTCGAGGATGACACCGTGGTCCTTCCAGTGGACCAGGTCGGTCGAGGAGTACGCCTTGAACTGGGTGCCGCTCCAGCCGTCGTAGCCGTCGCCGGTCGGGTAGAGGTAGAAGGTGTCGCCGAAACGGACGATGTTCGGGTCGGCGTTGAGCCCCGGCAGGACCGGGCTCCTCATGACGAGCGCCGAGACCGTCCAGCTGCGTCTGGTGCCGTCGGAGCCGGTCACCTCGTACGTCACCGGCTTGCTGAAGTCCTGCACGCTGCCCGAGGCCGGGCTGATCGCGGCGCCGTGGGCGAGGGTGAACTCCGGTGCCAGGGAGGTGAGATCGGTGCCCTCCCGCATCGGGAGGGTGATCTTGCCGTCGGCGTCGTCGATGATCGGGTCGACCTTGGCGCCGGACACGGTCGCCTGGGCGATGCCGGCCGTGTTGCCGCTGAGCTCCATGACCTCCGCGGCCGACAGCGCCCGGTCGTAGATGCGGAAGTCGTCGACCTCGCCGCCGAAGTACGGGTCGGCCGAGTAGAGGGAGCGCCCGATGTAGCCGGAGTAGTCCTTGTTCGCGTCGTACAGCTCGGACGGCTTGATGGTGGTCGTCGTACGGGCCACTTCGACGCCGTCCGAGTAGAGGACCATCGTGCCGGTGGAGCCGTCGAGCGTCACCGTGACGTGGTGCCACTCGCCGGGCGTGAGCCGGGAGCCGCCGGTCAGCTTGGACTCGGCCGACCAACTCGCCTTGGTGATGGCCGAGTAGAGGCTGGAGCCGCCGTTGGAGGGCGTGGTGAACAGGTACTTGTCGCTGTCGGGGCCGAGCCCGAACAGCCACTGGAAGCTCTGACCGCCCTTCCACTTGGCGTACGCGGACACGGTGACACTGTCGGCGTTCCTCAGCACACCGTTCGGGATCTTCACGTACGGCGAGGTGGCGGAGTCGCCGGACATCCTGAACGAGCCGCCGTGCACTCCGGTGCCGAAGTCGGGCGTACGGACGTAGGTGCCGTGGTAGCCGTGGCCGCTGGAGTCGACCGCGATGTTGCCGGACGTCTCGTCGAAGTCGTAGCGCAGAAGCAGGTCGGCGGGGACGTCGGCGCCCTGCTCGTCCACCGTGACCCGGGCGCGGACCGGGATCGCGGCGCCGTCCGGGAGACTGCCCGTGACCGTGAAGGTGCCGGGCCGGGCGTACGCGGACTCCGGTACGTCGTCCCAGGTGACGGCGACGGGGCGCTCGACGCCGTCGGCGTACGTGGCGATGACGGTGGCCGGCAGGACCGGGGCCGCGCCGACGCGCGTCTTCACCGTCACGTCCTGGACGCCCTCCACCAGCTGGTCGGGCTGGTAGGCACGCAGCAGCCGGTCGTACTCGGCCTGGGTGACCGGCAGGACCGTGCCGTGGCGCGGCTTGGCCGGGAGGTCGTAGCCGGTGACGGGGGTCCATCGGCCGGAGTCGAGGTCGGTTGTCTCGAAGGGGATGTAGCCGCGACCGCCGAACTCGTCCAGGAACGCGTACCACTTGTCCTCGGTGTTGGACTTGAACACCAACGGGCCCTCGGCGGCACTCATCGCGCCCTTGCCGATGCCCTCGGCGACCGGGTCCCAACCACCCAGGATCGAGTCGCTCTTCTCCTCGAAGACGAACTTGCTGTTGGGCGTGGAGGAGCTGTTGTCGCGCTCGTCCTTCGAGAGGCGGTAGTAGGTGCCGTTGTTCTGGATCATCGTGGAGTCGATGACCGACCAGCCGCGGTCGATCCAGACCTTGGGCTCACTGAAGGTGTAGAAGTCGCGGGTGGTCGCGTACATCATGCGGTTGTACGTGTCGCCGGAGTGGTCGGCGTCGTCGTACAGCTTCGACGCCCAGAAGACGACGTACTCGCCGAGCCTGCTGTCGTAGAACGCCTCGGGTGCCCAGGTGTTGCCCGCGCTGTCGGGGGAGATCCTCACCAGGCGCTGGTCGGTCCAGTGGACGAGGTCGGTGGACTCCCAGACCATGATGGACTTGCTGCCGGTGCGCTGGGCGGCGTCCCAGTCGCCGTTGCCGTAGATCCTCAGGTCGGTGGCGATCTGGTAGAACTTGTCGCCCTCGGGGGAGCGGATGATGAACGGGTCGCGCAGGCCCTTCTCGCCCAGTGTGGAGGTCAGCACGGGCCTGCCGTCGTTCAACTCCCGCCAGTGCAGCGGGTCGTCGCCCTTGCTGAGGGCGTTGTAGATCTGCTCGCCGTCCTCGGTGCCCTCGCCGGTGAAGTAGCTGAACACATAGCCCTTGAGGGCTTCCTTCTTCGGGAGTTCGGGGACCTTCGCGGTGAAGGTGCGGGTGGCCCGTGCCTCGCCCTTGGCGACGGTGGCGGTCAGGTCGACGGTGGTGGCGCCGTCCCCGTGCGCGGGGCGGTGGACGCCGCCGTCGGCGGAGACGACGTCCGGGTTCGCGGAGGACCAGGTGACGTCGGTGCCGTAGTCGCCTCGGGCGGGCAGGGTGAGGTTGCCGCGCACGTCGTCGACGTCGTGGACGACGAGGCTCTCCGCGGCCTTCTCGGTGGCCGTCCGGTCGTCGAAGTCCGGCAGGACCGTCACGTCGAAGGACTTGGTGTCGGTGACGGTGCCCTTCTTCAGGGTCGCCGTGAGTGTGGCGTGGGCGGCGGGGCGGCCGGCGGTGGGGCGGGTGACCTTGCCGGAGCCGGAGACGACGGAGGTGTCGTCACTGGCCCAGCTGATCGAACTGCCGCCCGCCGTACCGGTCTTGGGCAGGTCCAGGTCGGCGGTGACGGCGCTGGTGTCGCCCAGGCTCAGCGCGGCCTTGTCGTCGGCGACACCCTGGGTGTCGACGGGGAGGGCGAGCCGCTCGACTTCGGAGGCGGTGAGCGCGCGGTCGTAGACCCGGAAGTCCCGGATACGGCCCTTGAAGAGCCTGTCGCCCGAATACAGCGACCTGCCTATGTAGTTGGCCGTGGTGGCGCCGGAGCCGATCGAGCCGGGGGTGATGGTGACCGAGGTGTTCCGGCCGACCTCCGCTCCGTCCTCGTACAGGACACCGGTGTTGCCGTTCTGGGTGTAGGTGAGGCGCTTCCACACCCCGCGCGTCAGGTTGTGCGAGTCGCCCGGCCTGGTGGTCTGCTCCGTCGACCAGTTGCCGGTCGCGATCGAGGTGCGCAGCGAGTTGCCGGTCGTGAAGAGATAGCCGTTGCCGTTGGAGCCGCTGGAGTTGCCGAAGCCGTAGATGAAGTACGGCGAGGCCTGCGCGGAGTCGATCAGCACGTCCGTCGAGACCGTGATCGCGTCCATGCCCTTCATGACGTCGTCCGGCACCTTGATGTAGGTGCCGGAACCGTCGAAGGCGAGCCCCTGACCGGTGGCCGACCAGTCGGCGGTGCCGTTGACCGTGCCGTCACGGCCGTGGCCGGAGGCGTCGGTGACGCTGGTGCCGGAGGCGCCGTCCAGCTTGTACCAGAGGGCCAGTCCGTCGGTGACGTCCGTGGGGTCCGCCGCCCGCGCGGGGGAGAGCGGAGCGGCGAGACCCAGGAGCAGCGAGACGGCGGCCAGACCGGCGAAGCGGCCCGCCCGGCGTCTCGCGCGAGGGCGCGGACGTACGAAGTAGGTCATGTGGGGTTCCCTGCTGAGGCATGGCTGACGGGGGGCGAGCAAGGCATGGGGGAGCGAGCCGGCAACGGGCGCCTCGACGGCGGGCGCTGATCGTTTCGGCGGTGTGACCTCGTGTTGCGAGAGTGTCAATCGGGGTGCGGCGCAACGTCAAGAGGTTTCGAACGATGTCCGACCTGCCGAACGACCCGTTCGGCGGGTCGTCAACAGCCGGGCGCGGAGGCTGTGTTGAGGGAGGGCTCTACGAGTGCAGCGTGCGGTGCGGCGAGCGGTCGTAGCTCTGCCGGTAGAGCGCGGCGAAACGGCCCGCGTGGTAGAAGCCCCAGCGCGCCGCGATCTCCGTGACGGTGGCGCCCGTGCCCGGGTCGGCGGAGACGAGGTCCTGGTGGGCGTGGGCCAGACGGACCCGGCGCAGATGGGCCAGTGGCGTGGTGTCCAGGTGGCGGCGGAAGGCGTACTGCAGCGCGCGGACGGTGACATGGGCCGCGGCGGCGACCTCGGCCACGGTCACCGGCTGGTCGGCGTGGTCCTCCAGGTAGGCCAGCGCACGGCGCAGCGCGGCCGGGTGGGCGTCCTGCCGGTCGGTGCCGGTCGGCTCGGTCAACGCCGTGTTGGGGAACGCGGCGAGGACGCTCGCGGCGAGGTGCTGGGCGGCGGTGGAGGCGACCAGCGGCTGATCCGCCACGGCGGGGACGGCAAGTACATGGTCGCGTACGTAGCTGATCGTGCTCCGCAGCTGCTCGGCCGCGGCGGGTGAATGCGGACGGTGCCCGGTCAGGCGGACCGGCCGGCCGTCGGCGGCGTCCGCGGCCACCTGGGTCAGCAGGGCGGGGTCCAGCATGGTGATGTTGTAGCGGGCGCTGCAGACCCGCCCCGCGTACGGCAGCTCCGGGGGCGCGAACGACACCACGTCGCCGGGGCCGAAGGAGTCCTCGACGCCCTGGTAGACGTGGTCCTCGATGGTGCCCTCGTGGACGACGCAGAGACAGATCCGGCCCAGAGGGGTGACGGCGTAGCTCATCTCGAAGTCCAGGTCGAGCTCGTCGACGCTGACCGAGTCGATGGCGGTGCGGCGGATGTGTGTGTTGCTGGTCTCGGCGGTGCCGTTGCCGATGCGCATCCTGGCGTAGGCCTGGCTGAGGAACTCCTCGGTACGGTCCAGGTCGTCACTGTGGAATGTGAGCGTCTGCATCCATTCCAGGCTACGTGGCTTCTTCGTTTTGTGGACCGGCGCCTGTGACGTCGTTCGTTCACCGGCTCGCGCGGGCGTTCCGTGGCGGACCAGGGTGGGTGGAATGCAACGGAACGGTGGCGCATGACAGAAATGAGCGGTCCTCGCGGGGTGCAGGACCCCAGCGACCTCCTGGAGAGGATCGCCGCCCTCCAGCAGGAGGTCGGCCAGCTGCGCCGCGCCCTCGCCGCCCACGCCATCGTCGACCAGGCGATCGGGGTGCTCAGGGTGGTGTACGGCCTGGGGTCGGAAGAGGCGTGGGACGTTCTCCAGCAGGTCTCCCAGCACACCAACACCAAGCTGCGCGGCGTCGCCGCACACGTCCTGCGCTGGTCCGGCCGGGGGGACCTGCCGGAGGAGATCGCCGCCGAGCTGACGGCAGCGGTGAGCGCCGCCCAGGAGGACCCTTGCGCGGCACAGGCCGCCTCGGGTGTATGACCAGCACCCTCCGAGCACCCCTCGGCCCCCCACCCCTGCAGACCCCACCGACCAGGCCCCGCCCGGCCGACGAGGGGGTGCCCGGGCGGCGCACGGGGGGGCGGCCGGACGGTGGGGGGCGTCCGGGCCGTTGCGGGGGTCTGGGGGGTGAGGGGATATCTGGGGCTGAAGGGGTGTCTGCGGCGAGAGGAGATGCCTGGGTCTGAAGGGGTGTCTGGGCTGTAAGGGACGCCGGAGCGGTGAGGGGGTGTCCGGGCGGTGGGGGCGTGTGCCTGCGAACCGGGTCTGCCCGACCGAGGGGCAGCGGGGCGCGGGGTGAGCGGAGTGGCTCGGGTGGGTGGTTACGTCCCGGGTGTGAGGGGCGCCCGGGGCGGTGCGTCTGGGGGTGAGGCGACGGCTGGGGCTGAGGGGCATCTGGGGCGTAAGGGGGCCTGAGCGGTGAGGGGGTGTCCCGGCGGTGGGTTCTGCGAACGGGTTTGTCCGGCCGGGGTGGCGGCCCGGGCGGTGAGCGGGGCGGCTCGGGCTGTGAGGGGCTCCCGGTCGTAAGGGGGCGTTCGGGCCGTGCGGAGGCGTCTGGGTCCCGATGGGGCGCGGTGGCCGTAAGAGGGGTGTTCCGGTCGTGACGGGGCGTCCGGGATGGGGCGGGACGTTCGGGTTGGGTGGAGTGCCCGGGTGGCGAGGCGATATCCGGCCGTGAAGGGGTGTCTCGTGGGCTGTGAAGGGGTGGCTCGTGGGCCGTGATGGGTGCTCTGGGGGCTGAGGGGTGTTCGGGAGGTGGGGGTTGGGTCAGGCTACGAGGGCCTGTTCTGGGCCCAGGCGGGTCAGTAGCCGGGGGCGGTGCAGGTCGGCGATGGGGGCCAGCAGGTCGGGGTGGCGCAGCAGGGCCGCCGCCTCGCGGTCGAGGTCGTCGGGTTCGACCAGTCGCCGGAACTCCAGCGGCGTACCGCGGGTGTGCTCGCCGTCCGCCAGCCCCGCCACCGCCCGCGCCGCCAACTCGGGGTCGATGAGCAGACAGGCCGCCCAGCTGGCCACGACCTCGTCGACCCAGCTGCGCCAGGACCAGTCGTCCGCCAGGTCATCCGGCTCGGCGCCGCCGATCCGGTCCAGCGCGGCCGAGCCGCCGGTGCCCGCGACACCGACCAGTCCCGCGTCCATCGCCGTCGGGTAGCACAGCCACGCCGAGACGGTCACCGCCTGACGGGCCTGCACCTCGCACAGCGCGGAGGCCAGCGCGCCGCCACAGGCCGGATAGGCGCGCGTCAGCCATTCCGTGGTCGCCGCGATGAGAGGGGAGAGATCTGCGAGCACCGAGGTCCGTCCAAGCCGCCTGCGGGGAAAGGGGACTGAAACGGTAGCCCGCCTCAGGGACGGAAGGACATGCCCGACCCCTGCCCACCGACGTGGCATCGGCCACACAGACCCCGGCGGCCGGACCGGAAAACCGTGCCCGATGCCCTCGGCGGGGCGGGGCGGGGCGGGCCTTCGAGTCGCCTCGCCCCGCGAGGGTATGCGAGGCGGGGGTTGCGGTCGTCATGCCTGTGAGACGCGGCGGGCCCGCCAACTTGGCGGGGCGGGGCGGGCCTTCGAGTCGCCTCGCCCCGCGAGGTATGCGAGGCGGGGGTTGCGGTCGTCATGCCTGTGAGAGGCGGCGGGCCCGCCACCTCGGCGAGGCGGGTGGGTTTCGAGCCGTTACAGCACGCGAGGCGGGGTGGGCTTCGGGTCGCCGCGCGCCGCGAGGGTATGCGAGGCGGGGGGTGCGGTTGCCATGCCTGTGAGACGCGGCGGGGCCGGCCAACGCCGTGCGGCGGGGTGGTTTTCGGGCCGTCACGCGTGCGGGGCGGGGCGGGGAGCGGCCACCTCGTCGTAGTAGGCCTCGGCCGATGGGCCGAGTACCTCATGGGCCTCCAGGAACATCTCGTGCGCCTCGTGACCCACCCAGCCGGCCGGGAGGAGCTCGGTCGGCAGGTCCGGGTCGCGGAAGGGGAACTTGCGGTAGTCGTACGTCAGCCGCATCCGCTCGACCAGCGCCTCCTCGGGGCCGAGGTGACCCGCCCGGTACGAGGGCATCCGGCTGCGATAGGTGCGCAGCAGCTCCCGGTAGTCCTCGTTGAGGGCGGCGAGATCCCAGCTCCGGGCCGCCATCTCCCGGTCGACGGGCAGGCCGCCGGACTGACAGCGCAGCGTGTCGAGCCGTACCGCCGGCTCGTCCGCGAACTTCTCCCGCACCTGTCGCAACCGGTCGTGCGGGGAGACGTAGGTGGACGGCGCCAGCGGTCCGAAGCCGAGCCAGGCCAGCTCCTTGCGGATACGGTCCCGCACGCCCCGCTCGGTCTCGGGCACCGAGTAGATGACCATGTACCAGTGCCGGTCCCAGTCGGACGGCGCCCGGTCGAAGATGCGTGAGCGGCCCTCGTCGAGGAGCTGCAGGCTGCGCCTGTTGAGCGAGTAGAGCGTCTCCCGGCCCTCCCGCCGCACATCGAACCAGCCCTCCTTCCGCAGCCGCGCCAGGACCACCCGCACCGTGTTCTCACCGACCCCGAAGCAGTCCATGAGGGCGCTGAGCGTGCGCAGCCGGGCGGCGCCGCCGCGGTAGCGGACGTAGTCGCCGAACAGGTCGAAGACGATCGATCGAGGCTTCACGGAACCGACTATGTCACACGGACGGCCGTTGCGAGAGTGCATCGCAATGCTGAACAAGGACGGACAGTGCGGTGCAGAGCCATCCATCATTGCGTAACAAATCATTGACGTCCGTGGAACGAGTGACACACACTGCTGGTGTGCGGGCCGGGCCCGGGCCGATACTGGACGTGGAGGGACGAACCATGGTTTCTCGGATCGCTTGTGTGGGAGGCGGCCCCGGCGGGCTGTTCTTCGCCACGCTTCTCAAGCAGGCCGATCCATCGGTCGAGGTGACGGTCTTCGAGCGGAACCGGCCGGACGACACCTTCGGCTTCGGCGTGGTCTTCTCCGACGCGACCCTGGCCGGCATCCATGCCGCCGACCCCGTCCTGCGCACCGCCCTCACGGAGTACGGGCGCCACTGGGACGACATCGAGGTCCGTCTGAAGGGCGAGCGCATCCGTTGCGGTGGCAACGGCATGGCCGCCATCACCCGCAGGACCCTGCTCCAGCTGCTGCACCGACGGGCCGAGGAGGTGGGCGTCGAGGTGCGGTTCAGCCACGAGATCCCGGCCGATCCGGCGCGACTGGCCGACTACGACCTGATCGTGGCCGCCGACGGCGCCAACTCCCGCTTCCGCGACCGGCTCGCCGACGAGCTGGTGCCCGGGGTGGAGGTGGCGACCGCCAAGTTCATCTGGTTCGGGACGAGTTACCTCTTCGACGGCCTCACCTTCGTCCATGAGCACGGCCCGCACGGCACCTTCGCCGTGCACGGCTACCCGATCAGCGACGGGGTCAGCACCTTCATCGTCGAGACGGACGAGGAGTCCTGGCGCAGGGCCGGGCTCGACGCCTTCGACACCTCGCAGCCGCCGGGCCCGAGCGACGAGAAGACCAGGCGGTATCTGGAGAAGCTCTTCGCCGAGCAGATCGACGGTCATGAACTCCTCGTCAACAACTCCCGCTGGGGCAACTTCCGCACCCGCCGCGCCCACCGCTGGCACAGCGGCAACGTCGTGCTGCTCGGCGACGCCGCCCACACCGCGCACTTCTCCGTCGGCTCCGGCACCAAGATGGCGATGGAGGACGCCATCGCCCTCGCCGGCAGCCTGCTCGCCCACCGAGACGACCTGCCGGCCGCGCTGGAGGCCTACGAGGCGGCGGCCCGGCCCTCGGTGGAGAAGATCCAGGCCTCCGCCCGCCCCAGCCTGTCCTGGTGGGAGCACTTCGGGCGCTACCACGACGCGTTCGGGCCCACCCAGTTCGCCTTCCACTTCATCTCCCGCAGCATCGGCAAGGAACGGATCGCGCGCCGCGACCCGCGGTTCGTCGAGCGGGTCGTCCAGGACTGGCGGGCCCGGCACGAGGGCCGTGCGCCGTTGGAGACTCCGGTGCGGGTGGGGGAGCGGGAGTTCGCGGGGCGACTGCTGGACGCGGTCCACGTCCAGGAGCTGCCGGGCGCACTGTGGCTCGCGGCTCCCGACGGGGAGGCGGAACTTCCCTTCGTATACGAGGAGTTGGGCCGAGCCCTGGCCGGAACCCGGCCGCCGGACCTGGTGGCCGTGCACGGCGGGACCGCCCTCACCCGCCAACTGATCGCGGAACAGGCCCGGTTGGTGCACGGCGTGCCCGCGCTGATCGTCGAGAACGACATGAACGACGACCGGGCTGAGACGCTCCTGCTGTCGGGCCGCACGGACCTGGTGGGACGGGCATGAACACGAACCCGATCACACAGCCGCCCGCGCCCCCGACCGCCGCCGAAGCTCCCGGACCCGGCGCGCCGGGCACGCCGCTCGCACGGCCCGGCTCGAACCTGACCCCGCTCCTCGCCCCCAAGGGCGTGGTGGTGATCGGTGCCTCCCGGCAGAGCGGCAAGCTGGGGGCGGCCATGGCCCGCTCGCTCGCCGCCTTCCCCGGCACCCGGGCGCTGGTCAACGCGCGCCGGCCGGAGTCCGCCGACGGCGTGTACGCCTCCGTGGCCGAGGCGGCCGCCCATGCCGACGGCCCCCTCGACCTCGCCGTGCTGTGCGTGCCCGCCGCCGGCTGTGCGCAGGCGCTGGCCGAAGCGGCCGCCGCCGGCTGCCGTGCCGCGCTGGTCTGCGCGGGCGGCTTCGGCGAGGCCGGGCCGGAGGGCGCGGCACACGCCGAAGAGCTGCTGCGGGTCGCCCGGGAGACCGGTGTCCGCCTGCTCGGCCCCAACACCTCGGGCTTCTTCGCCCCGCACCTCTCCCTCACCGCCAGCTTCGTGCCCGCGGCGGGGCGGCTGCCGGCCGGCGACATCGCCGTGGTCGCGGCCAGCGGGGGCGTCAACCACGCCCTCTCCTTCGACCTGGCCACCGCGGGCAACGGCATCAGCCTCGGCGTCGGCATCGGCGCGGGCCTCGACGTCACCGCCGCGGACGTCCTGGAACACCTGGCCACGGACGGCCGTACTACCGCTGTCGCGCTGCATCTGGAGACCGTGCCGGACGGCCCACGGCTGGTGGCGGCCGTACGCCGGCTCGCCGCCGCCAAACCGGTCGTCGCGCTGGTCGTCGGCCGTACGGACATCGGGGACTTCGCCCGTTCGCACACCGGCGCACTCGCGACCTCCTGGCGCACCACGCGGGCCGCGCTGCGGCAGGCCGGGGCGGTGGTGGTGGACGACGAGCGGGAGCTGGTCGACGCGCTCACCGCGCTGTCCCGCGTGCGCCTGCGCCCGCACCCCGACCCGGGACTCGGGATCGTCACCGCCCAGGCCGGCCCCGGGCTGCTGCTCGCCGACCGCGCCGGCACGGACGGCATCCGGACCCCTGAACTGGCCGGGACCACACGGCGGACACTGGGCGGGCTGCTGCCCCCGCTGACCTATCAACGCAACCCCGTCGACACCGGCCGCCCCGCGGACACCTTCGCGCGTGTCCTCGCCGCCACCGCCGCCGACCCGGCGATCGACCTCCTGTCCGTCTACGCCCTCGCCGAACCCGACAGCGTCGACCTCGTCACGGCCGTCCAGGACGCCGGCCTCGGCCCGGACTCCCCGGCCGTGGTGGTCGTCGGCGGACTGCCCGAGGACGTCACCGAACAGCGGGCACGTCTGCACAAGGCCGGCATTCCGGCCCTCACCGGCCCGGCCTCCGCCGCGAACGCCGTACGGGCCCTGGTGGCGGACGCGCGGCGACGGGCCGGGGGAGACGGAGCGCGGCAAGGGGGCGTAGGAGAGGGCCCGCCGCCGGGGCATGCGTCGGCTGCCGCGGGAGCCGACGCCCTGGTGGTCCCGCCCGGTCCGCTCGACGAGGACGCCGCGAAGTCCTTCCTCGGCGGGCTCGGCATCCGCACCCCTGTCCGGGTCGCCTGCGACGGCCCCGGTGACGCCCACTACGCGCTGCGTCTGCTGGGCGGGCCGGTCGCGGTGAAGG
The DNA here is from genome assembly GCF_040605395.1 of Streptomyces sp. NPDC005648. Taxonomy (NCBI): domain Bacteria; kingdom Bacillati; phylum Actinomycetota; class Actinomycetes; order Kitasatosporales; family Streptomycetaceae; genus Streptomyces; species Streptomyces sp. NPDC005648. The sequence goes on from NZ_JBEXCS010000031.1 coordinate 70,136, forward strand.
TGCTCGACGCGACGATCCTGCACAAGACGGAGATCGGCGGGGTCCACCTCGGGGTGAGCACCCCGGAGGAACTCGACGCCGCGCTCGACGCCATCGGCCCCGGCCGCCGCTGCCTGGTCGAGGCGATGGCCCCCGACGGCGTCGACCTCGTCCTCGGCGCGCGCCGGGACCCCGTGTTCGGACCGGTCGTCCTCGCGGGACTCGGCGGTACGGCCGCCGAGGCGCTCGCCGACGTGGCGATCCGGCTGGCCCCGCTCTCGGTCGCCGAGGCATCCGCGATGCCCGGCGAACTCGCGGCCCGTGCCCTGCTCGACGGCTGGCGCGGCGGACCGGCCCTGGACCGGGCCGAGTTCGGCCGCGTCGTGGCGGCCCTCGCCGCCGCCCTCGCCGCGAGCCCGGACACCGCCGAGATCGAGATCAACCCCCTGCGGCTCACCACCGACGGGCTCATCGCACTGGACGCCGTGATCGTCCCAACCGCCGCAACTGAAACAGCTGATCCCACTGATCCCACTGCTCCAACCGCCCCGCCCGCACAGGACCGCTAAGGAGACCGACCATGCCCAGGCCGAGCAGCGAAGGAGCTGTGCCCTGGCCGGCGGAGTACGCCGGACGGTACGCGGACCGAGGCTATTGGGAGGGCCGCGCGATCGGCGACCTCCTGCACGACGTGGCGTCCGGCGCGGCGTCCGAGGCGGTCGCGCTCGTCGACGGCGACCGGCGGCTGACGTACCGTCAACTCGCCGCGCGGGCCGACGCCCTGGCCCTGCGGCTGGCCGCGCTCGGGCTCCGGCCGGACGACCGGATCGTGGTGCAGCTGCCCAACACCGCCGAGTTCGTGATCCTCACCTACGCGTGTCTACGGCTCGGTGTCATCCCGGTGATGGCGCTGCCCGGACACCGCAGGCACGAGGTCGGCCATCTGGTCGAGCACAGCGAGGCGGTCGCCGTCGCGGTCCCCGACCTGCTCAAGGGCCACGACCATCAGGCGATGGCGTTCGAGATCGCCGAGCGGTCGCCCACTGTGCGGCATGTGCTGGTGCTCGGGGACAAGGTCGCCGACAACGCCGTGGATCTAAGGGAGTTGTGCGAGGCGCCGGGCACGCCGGCCGACCGCGCCGCCATGGACGCCCACCGGCCCGAGAGCCGCTCGATCGCCGTCTTCCTGCTCTCCGGCGGCACCACCGGACTGCCCAAGCTCATCGCCCGAACGCATGACGACTACGTCTACAACGCGCGCCGCAGCGCCGAGGTCTGCGGATTCGGGGCCGACACCGTCTACTTCGCCGCGCTGCCCCTCGGGCACAACTTCCCGCTCGCCTGCCCGGGGTTGCTCGGGACGTTGCTGAACGGCGGCCGGGTGGTGCTCGGTTCACCCAACCCCGACAAGGCCTTCGCGCTGATCGAGAGCGAGGGCGTCACCGCGACCGCCGTCGTCCCGGCCATCGCCCAGCGCTGGCTGGACCACCGCGCCGACCACCCGGAGGCCGGCCTGGACTCCCTGCGGGTGCTCCAGGTCGGCGGCTCCCGGCTCGCCGACCACATCGCCCGCCGCGTCCGCCCCGAACTCGGCTGCACCCTCCAGCAGGTGTTCGGCATGGCCGAGGGCCTGCTCAACTACACCCGCCTAGACGACCCCGAGGAGGTCATCTGTACGACGCAGGGGCGGCCCATGTGTGACGACGACGAGCTCCTCGTCGTCGACGAGCTGGGCGACCCGGTCCCCGACGGCACCCCGGGGGTCCTGCTCACCCGCGGCCCGTACACCCCGCGCGGCTACTACCGGGCCGAGGAGCAGAACGCCCGTGCCTTCACCGCGGACGGCTGGTACCGCACGGGTGACATCGTGCGACGGCGGCCCGACGGCAACCTGGTCGTCGAGGGCCGCGACAAGGACATGATCATCCGGGGCGGGGAGAACATCTCCGCCGAGGAGATCGAGAACTTCGCCTACCAGACGCCCGGTGTCGCCCGCGCCGCCGCCGTCGCGATGCCCGACGCCCGGCTCGGCGAACGCGTCTGCCTCTACGTCGTAACGGAACCGGGCCACACGGTGACCCTGGACGACGTCCACCACGTGATGGAGCGGGCGGGCGCGGCCCGGTTCAAGTTCCCGGACCGGCTGGTGACCGTCCCCGAGCTCGCCGCCACCAAGGTCGGAAAGACCGACAAGAAAGCCCTGCGCGCCGACATCGCGCGCCGACTCGAAGCCGAAGGAGCCCCCGATGACCACTGACCCGGTCATAGCCCCGACGGAGACGGACCCCGAACTCCGCAAGCTCTACGACGACTTCGCGGCATCCGGACTCATCCCGCTGTGGACCGAGATCGGCGACCTCATGCCGCTCACCCCCAGGCCCGAGGCGGTCCCGCACGTCTGGCGGTGGGACACCCTGCTGCCGCTGGCCCGCCGCTCCGGCGACCTGGTGCCGGTCGGACGCGGCGGCGAGCGGCGCGCCATCGCGCTCGCCAACCCCGGCCTCCCGGGACGGCCGTACGCGACCCCCAACCTCTGGGCGGCGGTCCAGTACCTCGGTCCGCGCGAGGTGGCCCCCGTGCACCGGCACTCGCAGGGCGCCTTCCGGTTCGTCCTGGAGGGCGAGGGAGTGTGGACGGTCGTCAACGGTGACGCCGTCGAGATGCGCCCCGGAGATCTGCTGCTCACCCCCTCCATGCACTGGCACGGCCACCACCATGTCGGCGACGCCCCCATGGTCTGGCTGGACGGTCTCGACATCCCCCTGGTGCACCGACTGGACGCGGGATTCTTCGAGTTCGGCGAGGACGACGTCTCGGACCGCTCCACGCCGGCCCGCTCACGCGGCGAACGGCTCTGGGGACACCCGGGACTACGCCCGATCGGCGCTCCCACCGGCACCAACTCCCCCTTCATGGCCTACCGTCGGGCCGACACCGACGACGCCCTCACCGCCCAGCTGGAGCTGGAGGACGAGGGACACCCGGGTGTCATCGAGCCCGGCCACGCCGGTATCCGCTTCACCAACCCCGCGACCGGTCGGGACGCCCTCGCCAGTCTGCGCACCGAGATGCACCGTCTGCGCCCCGGCGCCGTCACCGCCACCCGCCGCACCGTCGGCTCCTCCGTCTGGCAGGTGTTCCGCGGCAGCGGCACCGTCACCCTCGACGGCCGCGAGAGCGAGGTGTCCGCCGGTGACCTGATCGCCGTCCCCTCCTGGTGCGCCCTGACCATCGCCGCCGACACCCCGCTCGACCTGTTCACCTTCAACGACGCGCCCGTCTACGAGGCGCTCGACCTCGCCCGCACCGAAACCTCCCGGAGCAGCGCCTCATGAAGCTCGCCACCATCCGCACCGCCGACGGCACCGCGGCCGTCCGCCTCGACGGCGACACCGCCGTGGAGACCGGAGCCCCCGACGTCGCCGCCCTGCTCCGCCTCCCCGACTGGCGTACGGCGGCCGCCGGTGCCCACGGCCCGGTGCACGAGGTGGCCGCCCTCGACCTCGCCCCGGTCGTCACCACCCCCGCCAAGATCTTCTGCGTGGGCCACAACTACCGCACCCACATAGCCGAGATGGGCCGCGAGATGCCCTCCTACCCGGCGCTCTTCGGCAAGTTCGCCAACGTCCTGCTCGGTGCCCGCGACGACATCGTCCACCCGGGCGAGACCGACCAGCTGGACTGGGAGGCCGAACTCGGCTTCGTCATCGGCTCCCGGCTGCGCCGCCGGGCCACCGGCGAGGAGGCGGCCGCCGCGATCGCCGGCTACACCGTCGTCAACGACATCTCCCTGCGCGACTGGCAGTGGCGCACCCCGCAGTGGCTCCAGGGCAAGGCCTGGGAGGCCAGCACCCCCGCCGGGCCCTGGCTGGTCACCGGCGACGAGATCGACGACGCGGCCGACCTGGAGCTCCGCCTGGAGGTGGACGGGACGGTCATGCAGCGCTCACGCACCTCCGACCTGCTGTTCACCCCGGCGGACATCGCCGCGTACCTCAGCACGTTCACCACCCTGGAGCCGGGCGACCTCGTCCTCACCGGGACTCCGGGCGGGGTGGGCGCGGCCCGCGAACCGAAGGTGTTCCTGAAGCCCGGACAGACCGTACGGACGGTCGTCGAGGGCATCGGGGAGTGCGTGAACACGGTCGTCGAGGACAAGCCGTGAGGGAGACCGAGCGGGTTCTCGCCTGGGTGGCCGAGGGACAGCGCAGGCTGGAGGAGGCGGTCGGCTCCCTGGAGCCCGACGCGGTCGCCGCGCCCTCCGCCCTGCCCGGCTGGACCCGCGGCCATGTCCTCGCCCACCTCGCGCGCAACGCGGACGCCCTGGTCAACCTGCTGGACTGGGCCCGGACCGGCATCCCCACCCCGATGTACCCCTCGCCCGACCGCCGGACGACGGACATCGAGGCGGGCGCGCACCGCCCCCTGGCCGAACAGACCGCGGACGTAAGGGAGTCGGCGGCCCGTTTCGCCAAGGCGGCCGAGGCGCTCTCCGAGGAGGCCTGGTCGGCGACGGTCGTCAGCGGACGCGGGCGGGACATCCCGGCCTCGGAGGTGCCATGGCTGCGGGCCAGGGAGGTCTGGATCCATCTGGCCGACCTGGACACCGGTTTCGGCCCGGAGATCCTGCCGCCCGACTTCGCGTGGGCCCTCGTGGAGGACGTGGCGGGGTGGATGTCGCCCCGTCTCGCCAAGGGCGCCGAACTGGTCGCCGAAGGCTTCGGCACGGTCGCCCTGGGCCCGCCCGCCCCGGGTGCCACGGTCACCGGGCCCCCGTACGCCCTCGCCGCCTGGCTGACGGGCCGGGGCACCTCCGAAGAACTGCGGGCCGAGGGCGAAGTGCCCCTGCTGCCCGGCTGGTTGTGAGACTCGATCAAAGGAGATCGGTATGAGCGAGACCTTCGTCCTGGTGACCGGTGCCTGGCACGGCGGCTGGGCCTGGCGCCCGGTGGCGCGGGAGCTGCGGGCCGCCGGCCACGACGTGCACACCCCGACCCTCGCCGGGCTCGGCGCCGACGACGACCCGCGCGGCGTGACCCTCACCGACTGTGTGAACAGCCTCGTGGACTACGTCGAGGGGGCCGACCTGACCGACATCACCCTGGTCGGCCACAGCTGGGGCGGCTACGTCCTGACCGGCGCGGCGCCCGGACTCGCCTCCCGGACACGGCGGTTGGTGTTCTGGAGCGCCTTCGTGCCCAACGACGGCGAGTCCTTGATCGAGGCATGTCCGCCGCACTACGGCGAGATGTTCCACGCCCTCGCGGCCGCCTCCGGCAACGACACGGTGACCCTGCCGCTGGAGGTCTGGCAGCAGGCCTTCATGCAGGACGCGGGCGAGGAGGCCCAACGCCTGGTGCACTCCCTGCTCGTCCCGCAGCCGCTGGGCACCTTCACCGAGAAGCCGGACACCTCGGCGTTCGCCGCGCTCGACATCCCCACCGCCTACATCCTGTCCACCGAGGACCTCTCCCTCCCAGGTGACTGGGCGTGGGCGGGCCGCTTCCCGCAGCGCCTGAAGAACCCTCTGGTCCTGGAGACCCCGGGCAGTCACGAGAGCTGCTTCACCCGCCCCGCGGAACTTGCCGACGCGTTCATACGGGCCTGCGCGGTGTGAGAATGCCGAGCCCGGAGCAGCCGTAATCCCGTTTCCAGCGGCTGATATTCTCCGGGCTCATGAGCGACCTTGTTTATGTGGGAAACGCAGGTATAGACGCACCGCTGGACCGAGGATGGCTCCTTGGCCACTTCAAGGAGCCGGACGATCCTCGGCACAGCGATGCGGTCGAGGTGAAATGGGGCGTTCATCCTCGTGGTGACGAGCGGCCGCAGTGGGTGCGGGGTGAAAAGCGGACCGCTCTGTTGGTGCTCATCAGCGGCCGATTCCGGGTGGAATTCCCCGAGCGCAGCGTAATTCTGGAACGACAAGGGGATTACGTCGTCTGGGGTCCCGGAGTCGACCACTCATGGTTCGCGGAAGAGGAATCCGTATTGCTGACGGTCCGTTGGCCCTCAGTACCCGGTTATGCGGTGGCACGGGAATAGATTCCCCGAAGGCGGTGTCAGCCGGTCAGCGGTGCGACGGTCACCCGGTCGATGTCGGGCGCGTACGCGGAGGAGTTGCCGATGCTGACGGTGTTGGTGCCCGCGTCGAGGGTGACGGGGACCGGCAGGTCCCACCAGCTCGACCAGCTGTAGTTGTTGCGGAACATGACCGTCGTGGGGGTGCCGTCGACCGTGATGTCCGCGGCCCTGGAGACCACGTTGGTGTTGTAGTTCCCGGAGCCGGAGACCTGGTCGTTGGCGTAGCGCACGTTGAGCACATAGCGCCCGGCCGAGGCGGCGTTCACCTCGAAGGTGAGGGTGTTGCCGGCGCCGTTGCCGATGTAGCCGACGTAACTGCCGCCGGACGCCCAGGAGTTGCTCGACACGACGGCGGTCCCGGCGCGGGTCGCGTTCTCGGCCTCGTAGGCGGTGACGCCCGAGGTGTCGACGGTGCCGGTGACGCGCAGGTCGCGCAGGGTGAGGCGGCCGCTGGACGGTCCGGCCGCGGTGACGCGGTTGTTGCCCGCCGACAGGTACAGCCGCAGACCTCGGTCGGTGAGCCTGTCGCCCGTGCAGGCGAGGGTGGCCGCGGTGGCGCCGTCGAGAGCGAGGGTGCCGCGGCCGGTGGAGGCGTAGTCGGCGTGGACGGTGTAGTAGCCGTCGGCCGGGGCGTACACGTCGAAGGCGGCCTTGTCGCCGGAGCCCAGCACGAGGGCGCCCGCTCCGCTGATGCCGGAGGCGGAGTAGTCGTACGACGGCGACCCCGTGATGTCGGCGTAGGTCGCGGGGTACACCGGGTCCTGGCCCGGCGACGTGGTGAGGTCGATCTTGTCGAGGGTGACCTCGCCCGTGCCGCCCTTGGCCAGGGTCAGGGTGTGGGTGCCGGCCGTCAGGGAGACCGGCGTGCTCACCGTGGAGCGGTAGGTCCAGTTCAGGGTGGGCGGGTACGTCACGGTCGTGGCGCTGCCGCCGTCGACGGTGAGGTTCTGGGTGGCCGGCGTCGCGGTCTGGCTCGACTGGTTGCCGTAGAAGATGTTCAGGTCGTAGGTGCCCGTGGTCGGGACGCCGACGGTGAAGGCGACCTTGCTGGTCGGCTGGTTCAGGCTGCCGACGTCCTTGGTGCCGGAGGTGGCGTAGCCGTAGGGGTTGGAGACCGTGCCCTGGGTGTAGACGGTGCCGCCGGTGATCGTCGCGTTCTCGGCCTCGTACGACTGCTGCCAGGGCACGGTGGCCGCGGTGGGCGTGCCGCTGCCGGCGGGGTTGACGAGGATGCGGTAGGCGGCCATCGGGTCGAGGTCCGTCAGCGGAACGGTGATGCTGCCGTCGGCGGCGACAGTCACGGTGGTGCGGGACAGCACGGTCGGTGTCGCGCCCGCGCCCTCGTAGCCGCTCCAGGCAGTGCGCTCGACGGACACGTCGACCCTGCGGCCGAAGGAGGCCGGTATGTGCTGGACGACGGTGTCGACCGAGCCGGAGGTACCGCCGCCGAGCAGCACCTGCGCCTGCTTGCGGCCGGTGTCGAGGGACCCGATGCCCTGGAGTGTGTCGATGGTGTTGGCCTGCGGCGGGGTCACCTTGACGGTTTGACCGGTCAGGCCCGCGTACCAACGCAGGAGCCACCAGTCGCCGTTGGGGATGTTCGTCTGGCTGACGTTGCCGTCCAGGTTGCCGGCCATGTCCCAGTACGCCTGGTCGGCGTAGACCTTGTTCCGTTCGAACATGGACATCCACTGGATCATCTGGCCCGGGACGGACAGATCGCGGCGGTCGCCGTACTCGTCGATGTTGACCGGCCGCGCGCTGATGCCGGCGTTGGTCTCGAGGGTCCGGTAGGCGGCCAGGTTCGACTCGAAGTGGGAGAGCGAACCCGGGTCCAGCTCGTGCCAGGTGGTGATGTCCGGCAGTACGTTGTGGGCCTTGGCCCACGGGTAGAAGTCGCCCATCAGACGGGCGTCGTAGTGCGTCTCGTTGGGTCCGGCGATCCTGGCGTTCGGGATGATCGACCGGATCCTGTCGAAGACCGTGGTCCAGTCGCTCTCGAAGCTGCTGAGCGCGCTGTTGTACGTGGACGTGGTCGAACTGCCGAGGCCCGTGTACCAGTTGCCGTCCGGCTCGTTGAACGGCACCCATACGAACGAGTTCGCGTCGGAGCGGGCGGCCACCTTGCGGACCATCGTGTCGACCTTGGCCAGATAGTCGCTCAACCCGAGGTTCTCGTAAGGCCAGTTGGCGTAGATGTCCTGCATGTAGACGAGGTTGTCGCTGCCGCCGCCCCGGGCGAACTGGGGCTGGACGACCAGCGCGTCCCCGTTGGGGTGCTGGGCGCCGTCGGGTGCCTTCGTGGCGATGGACGTCATGTGCAGCGGGGTGGTGATGCTGTCGCCGGGAACGCCGTCGTCGCTCAGGCCGTACAGGGCGCCGTTGGCGCCGTGCATGACCGGGCCGGTGGTCCGGCCGAGGTCGACGGTCAGCCGGGGGTCGGCCGCGTGGGCGACCGGGCCGGTGAGGGCCGTGCCGACGAGGACCGCGGTGAAGGTCACCGCGCCCAGGAGACGCCGGACTTGTCCGGATCTGTGATCGGTTCGAGGCATGCGTGTCCTCCGCCTCCCGCGTCGCTGCGGGAGGATCGTGGGTGGAACCGGGGAGGGGGCCGGGACGCGCGGGGAGTCGCGCCCCGGAGATCGAGGGTGCGGCGCTACTTGACGGCCCCGCTGGTGATGCCGGCGACGACCCTTCGCTGGGCGACGACGAAGACCGCCACCATCGGCAGGCTCATCATCACGACGTAGGCGAAGATCAGGTGCCAGTTGTTGAGGTACAGCTGCGCGTTGGCGACCTGGTACAGATTGAGGGGGAGGGTGGCCTTGGCGCCGCCGCCCAGGACGAAGAACGCGTAGAAGACGTCGCTCCAGGCGAAGAGCATCACCATGATCGTCGCTGTGGCGATGACCGGTCGCACCAGGGGCAGGATCACCTGGAAGAAGACCCGGGCCGGGCCGGCGCCGTCCATGCGCGCGGCCTCCTCCAGCTCCTCGGGGAGGTTCCGGATGAAGCCGGTCATGAAGAAGACCGACGTCGACAGATACATCCCCGTGTAGACCGCGATCATGCCCAACCGGTTTCCCGCCAGGCCGAGTTGGCGCAGCTCCATGACGATGGTGATGACGGCGGGCGGGAGCAGCAGACCGCTGATGCTCAGCGCGTACAGCGTGCCGGCCAGACGTCCCGTGCGACGGGCGAAGACCCAGGCGGCACCCGCGCCCAGCAGCAGCACGAGGACCACCGAGGGGACCACGACCAGCAGGCTGTTGACGAAACCCTGGACGACCCTCCCCTCGTCGAAGCTCTGCCGGTAGTTCGCGGCGGCCTGGACGTGGTGCGGCAGCGAGAGGTTCGGCTTGATCGCCTCGGCCTGGGGCTTCACCGAGGTCACCGCGACGAGCCAGAGCGGGATGCCGATGGTGACGGCCGCGATGACCAGGACGGCCCCGGGCCGCACCCACCGCAGGGGGCTCCGGCGCACGGGAGCGAGGGCGGAAAGGGTGGTCACTGGTTGTTCTCCCTGCGGCGCAGCCCGACGATGACGGGCACGGCGAGGACGACGACGATGAGGAAGAGCACCAGGCTCATCGCCGACGCCTGGGCGTACAGGCCCTGGCCGAAGATCCGGAACATGTAGATGTTGAACACCTCGGTCTCGCTGCCGGGGCCGCCCGCCGTGGTGGCCTGGACGATGTCGAAGGTGTTCATGGAGCCGATCAGCGCGGTGGTGACGTTGAAGGTCACCGCGGGCGCCAGCAGCGGGAAGCGTATCGACCAGAAGGTGCGCCAGGACCCGGCCCCGTCGATCCGGGCGGCCTCCAGCACATCCCCCGGCATGCTCTTCAGACCGGCCAGATAGATGAGCATGGCCAGGCCCATCCACTTCCACCCGTGGATGAGGGTCACCACGACCAGGGTCCAGGTGGTCGACCCCAGCCACGGGGTGTCGATGTGGTGCCCGGCCAGCGAGGACAGCACGCTGTTGAGCGCCCCGTCCTGGGCGAGCAGCGCCCGGAAGATGTAGCCCACGGCCAGGGCGGAGATCAGCACCGGAAGGAAGAAGACCGCCCGGAAGAACCGGTTGAAGCGGCTGTCGCGTTCGAGAAGCAGGGCGAGACCGAGGCCGAAACCGTTCTGGAAGACGGCCACCAGGACCGCGTACTCCAGGGTGATACGGATGTCCCGGGCCATCGACCCGTCGTGCAGGATCGTCTCGAAGTTCGACAGACCCGCGAAGCCGATCTGCGGGTGGAACGCCGACCAGTCGGTGAACGGATAGACGAAGTTCAGCAGGTTCGGGAGCAGGAAGAACACCCCGAACACGGCGAGCGCCGGCAGCGCGAACCACCAGGGCTGGTCGGCCCTCCTGCGCGGGCGCTCGCGCCGGGCCGTGCCGTCCCGGTCCGTCGCACGGGTGACGTCGATGGCGTCCATGGTGGCGGTGTCCACCGCTTTCTCACCTCCGGATGGGGGCCCCGGGCGCGCCGCCGACGGGGCGGCCCGGGGGAGGGCTGGAGAAGGGGCGCCGGTCAGAAACCGGAGACGCCACGCGCCTTGAGAACCTGGGTGAACTGGTCCTCGGCGGCCTGTGCGACCTGCTTCGGGGTCTTCTTGCCGTAGATCATGTCGGCGAGGGCCAGATGCATGTCCGGGGCGGTCAGCGCCTTGACCTGGAAGACGCCGTCGGCCGTGGCGAGGGAGTCGGCCTGTGCGGTCGCGGTCTGCGGCAGGCCGTCGGGGTTGGGTACGGACGGCTCGACGGACACCAGCTTGTTGGCCTTGATGTAGGCCGGGTAGTCCTTGCCGAGCCAGAAGGACAGGAACTGCCGGGCGGCGTTCTGCCGCTTGGTGTCACCGGTGTTGAAGGCGACCACACCGTTGGTCTGGTCCGGCGAGTACAGCGCCTTGGCGGAGCTGTTGGAGACGGGGAACCAGCCCAGCTTCCGGTCCATCTCCGCCGTGCTGGAGGTCGCCTGGATCTCGGACTGCAGCGAGGTGACGTTGACGGCCATCGCGGCACTGCCGTCCATGATCGCCTTGCCCTGGTCCACGAACGTGGCGGTCTTGTAGTTCTTCTGGGCCAGCCCGCCGTCCAGGACCTTCGACTTGTACTTGGCGATCGCGTTCACGATCACCGGGTCGGTCCACTTGGCCTGGTTCTTGTTGAGCTTGTCCCAGAAGCTCTGCGGCAGATCGGTCATCTGCAGCTGGACCTGCCACTGCAGCGGCCACTTGTCCCCGCCCACCTCGAAGAAGGGCGCCACGCCCGTCTTCGACCTGATCGTGGCGGCGGTGGCGAGGAGTTCGTCGTAACTGGCGGGCATCCTGGTGATGCCGGCCTTCCTGAAGACGTCCTTGTTGTAGTAGACGCCCAGTGAGGCCGGGCTGGTGACGATGGCCGCGTAGCGGTGGCCGTCGACCTGGCCGAGACTCTGCTCCGTCTTGCCGAGCTTGGAGACCCAGTCCTCGTTGTCGAGCGGTATCAGGTTCCTGGCCGGCTGGACGAAGGGCAGGGTGCTGCCGGTGGGCTGCCAGAACATCAGGTCCGGCTTGTCGCCCGAGGCGAGCTTGGTGGGCACGTTCGACTCATAGGGGTCGGGGACGACCTGTGTGGTGATCCTGGCGCCGGTGGCCTTCTCGAACGCGTCGATCGCCTGCTTGGGCTCGGCGACGCTGTTCTGGGCGACCCACATGGTCAGGCTGACGCCCTTGAGGCTCGCCGTGGGGTCGACGGATCCGGAGGGGGCGGCGCCGGTCGTGCCGGCGGTGCTGTCGCTGCAGGCGGTGGCGGTGAGTCCGAGGACACAGGCGGTGGCGAGGACGGTGACGGCTCTTCTCATGGCGATCCTTGTTCCGGGGCGGGGCGGGGCGGGGCGGGGCGGGACGGATGCAGGGCAGAGCAGGGCAAAGCTGAGCGATACAGAGCGATACAGGGCAGAGCGGGGTGTTTCAGGGCAGGGCGGAGCTGTGCCGCGGAGATGGGTGAGGGCTGCGGCAAGGGCGGTGAGGGACGGGGGCGAGAGTCGCGGACGTCTGGTCGGGCTCAGGTCTCGCGCGGACCCGAGCTCTCGCGGAGGACGAGCGTCGGCTCGCCCGGTGCCGGCACGGGCTCCTGGTGTTCCGTGTCGAGTTGGTTGCGCAGCAGGCCGAACGCGGCGCGGCCCAGCGCGTGGAAGTCCATGCGGACGGTGGTGAGGGACGGTGTGACGAAACCGGAGTGCGGGGCGTCGTCGAAGCCGATGACGCTGACGTCCTCCGGGACCCGCCGGCCCGCGTGGTGCAGGGCCCGCAGGACACCCAGGGCCAGGTCGTCGTTGCCGCACAGGATCGCGGTGACGTCCGGGTCCCGGGCGAGCTTCTTCCCGGCCTCGTATCCGGCCTGGGCGTCCCAGCCCCTGCCGGACGGCGTCGGCGGGGTGACGCCGGCCGCTTCCAGAGCCTGCCGCCAGCCCTCGGCGCGGGGTCCCGCCGCGCGTCGGGTGCCGGTCGAGGCGGGGATCGCCACGTAGTGGACGGTCCGGTGCCCGAGCGCCAGCAGGTGCTCGGTGGCGGCACGGGCCGCCGCGCGGTCGTCGGCCCAGACCGCCGGCCGGCCGGGGGACCGGCCCGCGGCCGGCGCCTCCACCGCCGCCGCGCACGGCACATGGGCCGGTACACGATCCAGGGCGGCCGCACCCAGGCGGTCGAAGCCGATGACCACCAGTCCGCCGCCGGTGTCGGCGGCGGAGGCGATCGTACGGTCCAGGTCGTCCTCGGGAGTCACGACCCGGACGCCGAGTGTGTATCCCGCGGCGCGGGACGCCTCCTCCAGGCCCTGCAGGGTGGCCGCGTAGCCGTAGAGGACGGTGTTCGAGGTGAGGACCGTGACCGCTCGGGTGACACCGCTGGCCAGCGCGAACGCTGTGGCGTTGCGCCGGAAGCCCAGCGCCTCGATGGCCGACTCGACCCGCTTTCGCGTCTCGTCCTTCACGTTCGGGTGGCCGTTGATGACCCTCGAAACGGTCTGGTAGGAGACGCCCGCCGCCTGGGCGACATCGCGGATGCTGGCGGCCTTCTGCGGCCCCTGGGCCGGGGCGGTGGGGCTGCCGGAGCTTGTGTGACCGGTCACAGACATGCGAGGATTGTGAGCGGTCACAACGAGGGCGTCAAGACACCGCAACCGTGGCTTTACCTCCCCGACACAGCCGTCGGACCGCCGCACCGCACACCTTCCGAGCGTGAATCCCCAGCTGAGCCCAGTGACGACCGCGCACGGCCGAACCATCCTGGAAGGGGAAATCCCGTTGACGACTGCCGTAGTCGACAAGTCCCGTATCTGGTCGCACCCGGAACTCGGGCTGCACGCCGTCGTGGACGCCACCGGATCAGTGCGGCTCGGCAGGCCCGGCCAGGACTGGACCCGTCTGGTCCCCCTCGTCGAGGTGACCGCCACCGGACACGGGCGGTCGTGGTCGGGCGAGCGGTTCATCGAGACGGCCATCGGCGACCGCCTGGCCTACCGCGACCACGACACGGTCCAGCAGGGCGACCGGGAGCGTACGACGATCCGGCTCGCGGACCCGGTGACGGGGCTCGCGACCGAGGTCACGCTGGAGGTGGGCCGGGGTGTGGGCTCGGTCGGCGCCGGGTTCCTGCGGGCCCGGGTGCGTCTGGTGAACGAGGGCGGCACCCCCATCCGGCTGGAGAGCGTGACCACCCTGACCCTGGGCGGCATCACCGACTCCGACGGCTCCCTCGACGGCCTCACCCTGCACTGGGCGGACAACGACTGGCTCGCCGAATGCCGTTGGCGGCAGGCCGCCTTCCGCGACCAGGTCGTCCCGCTGAGCCGGTCCGCCCACGGGCATGAGGGCCGCGGCTGCTTCGAGCGGTACTCGCAGGGCAGTTGGTCCACCGGCCGCCACCTTCCCGTGGCCGCCCTCACCGACCGTGACGGCCGTACGTGGCTGTGGCAGATCGAGTCCAGCGCGGGCTGGCGCTTCGAGACCGGGGAACGCGAGGGCGCCGCCTACCTCGCGCTGTTCGGCCCCGACGACGCCCACCACCAGTGGCACCACATCCTCGCCCCCGGCCAGGAGTTCACCACCGTGCCGGCCGTACTCGTACGGACCGATGGCGGCGGCCTGGACACCGCCTTCGGAGTCCTCACCGACCACCGCCGGGGCATCCGGCGTGACCACCCCGACCACCACGCCCTTCCGGTGATCTACAACGACTACATGAACACCCTGATGGGGGACCCCACCACCGAGAAGCTGCTGCCCCTGGTCGAGTCCGCGGCCGCCGCCGGCGCCGAGGTCTTCGTCATCGACGCGGGCTGGTACGACGACGACGCCCAGGGCTGGTGGGACGCCGTCGGCGCGTGGGAAGCCGCGCCGAACCGCTTTCCGGGCGGTATCCACGAGGTCCTCGACGCCATCAGGGGCCATGGCATGACCCCCGGGCTCTGGCTCGAACCCGAAGTCGTCGGCGTCCGCAGCCCGTTGGCCCTCGCCCTACCCGACGAGGCCTTTTTCCGGCGTGGGGGTGTGCGTGTCACCGAACACGGGCGGCACCATCTGGACCTGCGTCATCCGGCCGCCCGGGCGCATCTCGACGAGGTCGTGGACCGGCTGGTCGGCGACTGGGGAGTCGGCTATCTGAAGCTCGACTACAACATCAACATCGGTCCCGGTACGGAGAACGGCCCCGAAAGCCCCGGCGCCGGTCTGCTCGGGCATCATCGCGCCCACCTCGACTGGATGGCCTCGCTGTTGGACCGGCATCCGCGTCTCGTCCTGGAGAACTGCGGATCCGGCGGCCTGCGCATGGACTACGCGCAGCTGGCGGTGGCCCAACTGCAGTCCACCAGCGACCAGCAGGACCCCCTGCGCTACCCGCCCATCGCCGCCGCTGCCGCCACCGCCGCGACCCCGGAGCAGGCCGCCGTATGGGCCTACCCGCAGCCCGGCCAGAGCCTCGACGAGATCGCCTTCACCCTCACCGGCGCGCTGCTCGGCCGCGTCCACCTCTCCGGTTTCCTCGACCGCATGAGCGACGAACAGTTCGACCTCGTCCGCTCGGCCATCGCCGTCTACCGGCGGATCCGCCCGGAGATCGGGAGCTCCCACCCCTTCTGGCCGCTCGGGCTGCCGAAGTGGGACGACTCCTGGATCACCCACGGACTGCGCGGCCCGGCCGGCACCCTGCTCACCGTATGGCGCAGGGCTTCGCACCCCGCCGAACCGCTCGCGCTCCGAAACGCGGGCGACGGACCGTCGTCCGACGCCGCCGTCCGCACCCTCACCCTCCCCCATCTGCGCGGCAGCCGCGTCGGCCCGGCCGTCCTCTATCCGACGGTGTCCGACGCCACCCTGGAATGGGACCCGGAGCACGGGCGCCTCACGGTCCGTCTCCCGCGTCCCGATACCGCCGTCCTCATTCGCTGGGACTCGGCGGTGGCGGAGTGACGGCCGCGCCGACGAGTCCGTGAAACTCCGGTCGGCTGCGCGCCGTTGGCCTCGCCCCATGTCTCTCAGCATTGATCAACTGGCCGGATACGTGGATCGTGAACCGGACGCCGATCTGGCGCGCCGGCTGCCCGACGAGCCGAGGGTCGGGGTCGCGGAGCCGATACGCCCGGTCGACCCCTTCCTCACGAAGCTCCCGCCCGACGCCGCGACGGCGCTGGCCGCCTTCGACCGCAAGGTCCGCTCGGAAACCATGCCGGATTTCCTGGACATCGAGGACTGGTCGTACCGCTTCGACTTCGAGGCCAACGGCTGCCGGATCCTGGACTCCGACTGCACGACCGAACTCTCCGGCGACGACGTGTGGTCCCTCGGGGCCGACGGCGGGGGCAACTACTACGTCGTCCTCACCAGCGGCCGGATCGCCGTGTGGTTCCACGAGGAGGAGGTCATAGAGGCCGACACCCGGTACGACAACCTCGACGTCTTCCTGTGGTCCGCCGTCCGCTACCGGGCCGTGCGCTCCGGCTCCCTCGAACTGGCGGCGGTGGAGCCCGCCTTCCGGGCGCTCGGCCGGCCCGGAGCGCTGGCACCGGAGATCGGCCCGCCGGCCCTGATGTCCTGAGGAACCGGCACGCCCCCGCCGCGTGACGGGACGCCCCGCCGAGCGGACGGCGTCAGCGGCTTCCTCGCGGTCGCCCAGCGTCAGCAGGGCCACCGCCCACAGGCGGTCGCGGTGACGCCGCTTCGCTGCGCGACTGGATCAGGATCGCCCTGGCCGTCTCCGTCGACCCCGAGGTGCTCGGCCGCTTCATCCAGGCCAGGCCCACCACCACGTGGCCGTGAAGTCCCGCGCGGCGCGCGACGCGGCGTGCCACCGGTGCCGGTGCCGGCGACCCGCCCCGGCCCACCCCTCGATCCGCCCTCGCGGCCATCCTCGAAGCCGTACTCCACGGGCCTCTCAACCGCTCGCCACCCTGCTCGATGCCGCCAGGCTTTCCGCGCGCTCTCGGGCGGCGCCTCCCGTGCTAGCGTTGAGCGTTTGCCGCTCGTGTCGGTGCCGGATTCCCGGGCCCGGCGGGTGGCCGCGTCCTCGCCGCGCCTTCCTCGGTTCGGTCCCTTCGGAGGAAGGCTCTCTGTGAGCGAATCAGCACGTGCCCATGCCCGCGCGCAGGCCGAGACGTCCGAGCCCCCGGCCGTGACCATGGCCGAACCGGCGGCCCCAACGACGGCTCAAGGAGCGGCCGCCCCCGCAGCTCAACCCACGGCTGCCTCGGTGGCTTCACCGGTGGCGGTCACCGTGGCTTCAGCGGCGGTCGTCGCTGAGGCTGCACCGTCGGTCGCCCGCGTGGCTTCACCGGCGGCTGGCACCGCGGTTCCACCGGCGGTCGACACCATGGCTCCGTCGGCGGCCCAAGCCATGGTGCAACCTGGGGCTACCACCACGGCTCCGTCGGCGGCCCAAGCCATGGTGCAACCTGGGGCTACCACCACGGCTCCGTCGGCCGCCCCCACCCTGGCGCAACCAGGGGCCGTCACCACGGCTCCGTCTGCCGCCCCCACCCCGCCTCCGCCGCCCCCGGTCACCTCCTTCGCGCAGCTGGGCCTGCCGCCCGAAGTTCTGCGGGTGCTCGGCGAGCGTGATGTGACGGTGCCCTTCCCCATCCAGGCGGCGGCGCTGCCCACCGCGCTCGCGGGGCGGGACGTCCTGGGCCGGGGACGTACCGGATCCGGCAAGACGCTCGCCTTCGGCCTGGGGATGCTGGCCCGGACGGCCGGCCGGCGCGCGCGGCCCAAGGAGCCGCTGGCGCTCGTCCTGGTGCCCACCAGGGAGCTGGCGCAGCAGGTGGGCGAGGCGCTCACCCCGTACGCCGAGGCGCTGCGACTGCGGCTCGCGACGGTGGTCGGTGGAGTGTCCGTGGGACGGCAGGCCGCCGCGCTCCGGGACGGTGCCGAGATCGTCGTCGCCACGCCGGGCCGGCTGCACGACCTCATCGAGCGCAAGGGGTGCCGCCTGGGGCAGGTGCGGATCACGGTCCTGGACGAGGCCGATCAGATGTGTGACATGGGATTCCTGCCGCAGGTCACCGGGATCCTGGACCAGGTGCGTCCCGACGGGCAGCGGATGTTGTTCTCCGCCACCCTCGACCGCGACGTCGACCAGCTGGTGCGGGACTATCTGCGTGACCCGGCCGTGCACTCCGTGGACCCTTCGTCCAGCGCGGTCTCCGTGATCGAGCACCACGTCTTCGTCGTGCACGGCCCGGACCGGTACGCGGTGGTCACGGAGATCGCCGCCCGGGACGGCCGCGCCCTGCTGTTCCTGGACACCAAGCACGGCGTCGACCAGCTCACCCGGCATCTGCGGTCCAGCGGCGTGGCCGCCGCCTCGCTGCACAGCGGGAAGTCCCAGCCGCAGCGCACCCGGACCCTGGCCCAGTTCAAGAACGGGCAGGTCACCGCGTTGGTGGCGACGAACGTCGCGGCACGCGGCCTGCACGTCGACGACCTCGACCTCGTGGTCAACGTCGACCCGCCCACGGACCCGAAGGACTATCTGCACCGCGCGGGCCGCACGGCCCGGGCCGGCCGTTCGGGCACCGTCGTGACGCTCGTCCTGTCGGCACAGCGCCGCGAGACGAGCGAGGTCATGGCGGACGCCGGAGTCGTCCCGAAGGTCAGCAAGGTGCGGTCCGGCGAGGCGGAGTTGAGCCGGATCACCGGAGCGAAGGCTCCCTCGGGAAAGCCGCTCGACGCGGGGGCGGCCGTATCGCGCCCCAAGAACCACAACGCACCGTTCGGTGGCCTGGGCAGCACCAAGGACCCGAAGGGCGGTTCCGGCGGCAGGCCGTCCCGCAAGGCCGACGAGGCCCGCAAGCTGGCGGAGGCCCGCCGGGCGGCCCGGGTCCGCCGAGGCGGCTGAGCCCGTCTCCGGCGGTCCGTCACCCGGTGGGAGCCCCTCGCCTCCGTTCTGAGGTCACGGCGCCCCGCAGTGTGCCGGTGCCCCGAAGTGTGCCGGTGCCCCGCAATGTGCCGGTGCGCCGGAACCGATAGGCCACGCCTATCCGGGGCATCGATTTTTGGTCGTGGACCCCCTGAACGACGGCCCGGTTCACTGTGGCCAAAGCGCGTGCCGAACGGGCTCGGTCTCGCGCGATCAGGGAGGCTGCAATGACGCATACCCCGGGCAACGAGCGAGCCGAGCAGGCCGCGCGCATCTCGGCGACGCCGTGGTACCGGCAGTTGTACGTCCAGGTGCTGGTGGCGATCGTGATCGGCATCGTGCTGGGCTGGCGGTGGCCCGATCTCGCCACCGACATGGAGCCGATCGGCACGACGTTCATCACCGCCATGAAGATGCTGATCGGGCCGATCGTCTTCCTGACGATCATCGGCGGCATCGCCGGCGTCGCGGACCTGAAGAAGGTCGGCCGCACCGGCGTCAAGGCGCTCACCTACTTCCAGGCCGGCACCGTCGTCGCCCTGCTGACCGGACTGGTCGCCATCAACGTCTTCCGCCTCGGGGACGGCGTGCACGCCGATCCCGCCTCGCTGAAGACCTCGGGCGACGCGAGCCAGTACGTCTCCCAGGGCGAGCACCAGCACTGGTGGGAGTTCCTCACGGGCATCGTGCCGAACAGCTTCTTCGGCCCGTTCGTGGAGGGCGACATCCTCCAGGTCATCTTCCTGGCCGTGGTCTTCGGCATCGCGGTGAAGCTCGTGGGCGCGGCGGGCGAGCCGATCATCGCGAGCGTCGGACGGCTGACCCAGGTCGTCTTCAAGGTCCTGTCCTTCGTCATGAAGGCGGCGCCGCTCGGCGCCTTCGGCGCGATGTCGTACGCCATCGGGAAGTTCGGCCTCTCCACGCTGACCAGCCTCGGCTCGCTGATCCTCCTCTTCTACGTCACCTCGGCCCTGTTCGTCGTGCTCGTCCTCGGCGGGGTGCTCGCGGCGTACGTGAGGCTGAACATCTTCCAGCTCTTCCGCTACTTCAAGGAGGAGTTCTGGCTGATCCTCGGCACCTCGACCGCCGAGCCGGCGCTGCCGGGGCTGATGCGCAAACTGCACTTCATGGGCGCGGAGCGCTCCACCGTGGGCCTGGTCGTGCCGACCGGCTACAGCTTCAACCTCGACGGCGCGGCGATCTACCTCTCGCTGGCCACCCTCTACATCGCCCAGGCCACCGACACCTCGCTCTCCCTCGGGCAGCAACTCGGGCTGCTGGCCGTCATGCTGCTGACGTCGAAGGGCGCGGCGGGCGTCGCCGGCGGCGGTTTCATCGCCCTCACCGCGACCCTGTCGACGGTCGGCTCCGTCCCGGCCGCGGGCATCATGCTCATCTTCGGCATCGACAAGTTCATGTCGGAGTGCCGGGCGCTGGTGAACTTCTTCGGCAACGCCGTGGCCACGCTGGTGGTCGCGAAGTGGGAGAACGGCCTGGACCTGGAGCGGGCCCGCGCGGTACTCGCCGGGAAGGCGGGTGAGGCGCCGCTGACCGTGGAGGACAAGGCCGTCGAGGACGGCGCGGGCGGGGAACACGGGCCGGACACCGACCAGGCACAGCAGCCGCCGGCCGTACGGACCCCCGCCGGCCGGCCCGCCGAGGTCACACCCTGATGCCCACCACCACGTCCACGACGACATCCACCGCGACACCCGCCACCGCGACGCCCTCCGTCCTGATCGCCCCGGACAAGTTCAAGGGCTCCCTCACCGCGGACGCCGTGGCGCGGGCCGTGGCGGAGGGGGTGCTGGAGGCCGCCCCGTACGCCCGGGTGACCCGGCTCGCCCTGGCGGACGGGGGAGAGGGCAGCGTGGAGGCCGCCTGCGCGGGCCGCTTCCACGCCGAGACGGTCACGGTGACCGGGCCGACCGGGCGGCCCCGTACCGCTTCCGTCGCGGTCGACGGCCGTACCGTCCTCGTCGAGGCAGCGGCCGTGTGCGGTCTCGGTGTCCTGCCCGAGGGCCGCACGGCACCGCTGACGGCCACCAGCCGCGGCATCGGCCAGGCGATCCGGCACGCCCTGGCGGGCGGCGTCGACACGATCGTCCTCGCCCTGGGCGGAGTCGCCACCACCGACGGCGGCGCGGGCCTGCTGCAGTCCCTCGGCGCCGTACTGGCTGATGAGGACGGCGCTCCCATCGGCCCCGGCGGGCGCGGTCTGGCCGATCTGCGCACGGCCGACCTCGCGTCG